>NZ_JBSFFY010000038.1:0-76053 GCF_053596315.1 Streptomyces sp. NPDC001732 | reverse complement strand
GTCACAACGGCGACACCGGGAAGCCGTGACAGCCCTTCCGGCTCTGCCGGATTCTTTCGGACAGCTACTCAGTCGTGTCGAAAGAAGGGTTGGAAAAATGAGACGTGCCCGCCTCTTGGCGGCAGCACCTACGGCCTTGCTGCTGACCGCGGGGGCCGTGGCGCCGGTCTCCGCCGATTCCCCGGCGCAGGGCGGCCCCGTCCGCTCCGCCCCGGCGGACCCGGAAGCCACGGTGCGGCTGATCACGGGTGACCGGGTGACCGTCAGTGCCGGTCCCGACGGCAAACAGGTCGCCTCCGTCCAGCCGGGCCCCGGCCGCAAGAACATCGTCTTCCGGACCACGGAGGAGGACGGTGCCCTGTCCGTCCTGCCTTCCGACGCCATCGCCCCGATCTTCTCGGGGAAGGTCGACCGGCGGCTCTTCGACGTGACCGGGCTCCTCGCGCAGGGCTACGACGAGGCGCACACCGACGCCCTTCCGCTGATCGTCTCCCGGCCGCACGGCGCATCGGTCTCCGCCCTCGACTCCCTGTCCGCGCTGAACGACGACGCGACCCCCGCACGCCGGCTGGACAGTATCAACGCCCGTTCCCTGCACATCGGCAACAAGGACCTCGGCCGGTTCTGGAAGCAACTCGCCCACGACTCGGGCAAGTCGCCCTCCGCCCTCGACACCACCGCCGCCACCGTATGGCTGGACGGGCGGGTGAGCCCGACGCTCGACCGCAGCACGGCGCAGATCAACGCACCTGCCGCGTGGGACGCCGGTTACCGGGGGCAGGGCGTCAAGGTCGCCGTCCTGGACACCGGCGCCGACCTCGACCACCCGGATCTGGCGGGCCGGGCCACGGCCACGAAGGACTTCTCCGGCAGCGCCGGAACCAACGACGCCTTCGGGCACGGCACCCATGTCGCGTCCACGGTCGGCGGCACCGGGGCGGCCTCCGGCGGCAGGCGCAAGGGTGTGGCGCCCCAGTCCGAGCTGATGATCGGCAAGGTCCTCGGGGACGACGGCTACGGCAGCGAGTCCGCCGTGATCGACGGCATGGAATGGGCGGCGTCCGGCGGTGCCCGGGTCGTCAACATGAGCCTGGGGTCGGACGCGCCCAGCGACGGCACCGACCCGATGAGCCTCGCGGTGAACGAGCTGACGAAGAGCAGCGGTGCCCTGTTCGTGGTGGCCGCGGGGAACAACGGCGAGCAGGGCGGCCAGACCATCGGCTCGCCCGGAGCGGCCGACGCGGCGCTCACCGTGGGCGCCGTCGACCGCGACGACTCGCTGGCCCCCTTCTCCAGCCGCGGGCCGCGCCCGACCGACCGGGTGGCCAAGCCCGACGTCACCGCGCCCGGGGTCGGCATCGTCGCCGCCCGCGCCGCGGGGACCACCATGGGCGACCCGGTGGACGCCGACTACATCGCGGCCTCCGGAACGTCCATGGCCACCCCCCACGTCGCCGGCGCCGCGGCGCTGCTCGCCCAGCAGCACCCGGACTGGGACGCCGTGCGCCTCAAGGACGCGCTGGTGAGCACCGCCCACCCGGTGCCGGGCCAGCAGGTGACCGAGCAGGGCGGCGGGCGCGTCGACCTGGCGGCCGCCGCCTTCGGACCGGTCACCGCGACCGGTACCGTGGCGCTCGGCTCCTACGTGACGGGCGGCACCGCCGAGCGGGACCAGAACGCCACCATCCGGTACACCAACACCTCCGGCTCCGAGATCACCCTCGGCCTGACGCTCCGGCTCGCCACCACCGGCGGGCGCGAGGTCGCGAAGGGCGCGGTGCGGCTCGGCGCCGACTCGGTCCGCATCGCCCCCTCCGCCACTGCCGAGGTGTCCCTGCACGTCGACCCGTCGGTCCTCGAACGGGGCGACTACTACGGATACGTGACCGCCTCCACCGCCGACGGCAGGACGAGCGTCCACACCACGGCGAGCCTCTCGGTCCACGGCCCCAGGCACCGGATCACCGTGAACGTCATCGACCACGAGGGGAAGCCGGTCAAGGACCTGCCGACGATCTGGGGCGCCGACGGCTTCGAGGGCTACCTCAGCACCAGCCCGGCCGTCGCCGAGGTCGAGGAGGGCACGTACCAGCTCAGCCACTCCTCGCTGGACAACGCCGCCGACGGCCAGGAGCTGCGCGAGATCGTCCTGCCCGAGGTGAAGGTCACCAAGGACATGTCCGTCACGCTGGACGCCCGCAGAACCACCCAGGTGGAGATCCGCACGCCCCGGCCCGCCGAACAGCGCGGCATCATCAGCTATCAGACGTACCGTCAGCTTGATGGCCACAGTCTGACCCAGGGCACGATGTACTTCGACATAGCCAAGCGGCTCTACGTCAGCCCCACGGCGAAGGTCACCGAGGGCCGTTTCGAGTTCGCCTCCCGCTGGCAGCTCGTCGCCCCGCTGCTGGAGGCGAGGGTCCCCGGTTCACGGCTCGCCCTCGGCCCGTACTACATGCACAACTCCCCGCTGTTCGACGCGAAGGGCACCCGGCTGACCGCCGTCGACGCGGGAACCTCCGCCGCCCCCGATCTGCGCCGTGTCCGCGGCAGGCTCGCGATCGTCAGGAGCGACGTCACCCACGCGGCGGAACTCGCCCGCGCGGCGTCCGACGCCGGCGCCGCCGGACTCGTGCTCGTCTACCCGCCGGGCGACTACCCCTGGAGCCGGTGGACCCCGGACGGCGAGCGTCTTCCCCTGCCCACCATGGGAGTGCGCGCGGCCGAGGGCGAAGCCCTGCTGGAACGCGTCGAGCGCCGCAGGACCGCGGTGGCGATCTCCGGTACCGCCAGGAGCCCGTACCTGTACGACGTGATGCAGGTGTCCGAGGACCGCATCCCCGAACGCGTCGTGCACACCGTCTCGGACCGCAACAGCGCCGTCGTCGAGTCCACGTACACCGAGAGCGGCGGTGTTCCCTGGTCGAGCGAGCAGCGCTTCGGCAGCCGCCCGTACCAGAACTTCTTCTGGAACCAGTACAGCCGGTACGTGCCCACCGGGGCGCGGCGCACCGAGTACGTCAGTGCCGGCGACACGCAGTGGCTGCACGTGGTGAACAACGTGCTCATCTTCTATGTCGACACGCCCCTGACCACCGGGATGCGCGACTCCCTGCGGACCTACCGGCCCGGCAGGCAGCCCGCCGAGAACTGGTTCGGGGCCGTGGTGCGGCCGTCCGTCCCGCGCGGCACCACGACACCGTCCGTGCGCTCCCGCGACGTTCTCGCGTTCCGTGTCCCCGAGTTCAACGACTCCGGCACGGGCCACTGGTCGCAGGCCCTGACCGACGGTTTCGGCACGATCGACGAAGGGGCCGGGGGCGACACCGTCTCCGTCGCCCTGTTCCGTGACGGCAAGAAGATCGCCGATGCCACGGACGCCTGGGAGGACTTCGAGGTGGCGCCCGGGAAGGCCGACTACCGGCTGGACCTGTCGACCTCCCGGGTCTCCCCCGAGTGGAAGTTCGGCACGCGGACGCAGACCTCCTGGTCCTTCCGTTCGGACACCGCCGCCGAGAAGACGGTGCTCCCGCTGCTCCAGGTCGACTACGACGTGCCGGTCGACGAACACAACACCGTGAGCGCACGGGGCGGCCACACGATCGGCCTGGCCGTCCGCAACCAGGAGGGGCTGCCCGCACCGCGCGGCGTCTCCCTCCAGGTCGCGGTCTCCTACGACGACGGCAGGACCTGGTCGAAGGAGGTCCGGGTCAGGGATCACGGCCGAAACCGCTTCACCGCTGCCGTCGGCCGGCCGGAACGGGCCCATGGCGACACGTTCGTGACACTGCGGGTCACGGCGGCCGACAGTGCCGGGAACAAGGTCCAGCAGACCGTGGAACGCGCGTACCTGCTCGACAGGTAGGCCGGGCGAAGCTCCCGGAGAACCGAAGGGGCGGCGGGCACGGAGGTGGTCAAATCCTCCGTGCCCGCCGCTTTCCCCTTCCGGTCCGGACATGTCCGGGGCGTATAGTGCGGTTGCCCACCGGCGGTCGTCCCCGGCAAGTCCCTGTCGCCGGGCGCTTCCACCGGGCCGTTCCGTCGCTTGCCGCACGTTCGGCGGGGGCGGAAAGGATCACGATGCTGGAAGCAGTGGGACTCACCCCGGCCGAGGAAACCGTGTACCGGCTTCTCGTCACCCTGTTCAACGCCTCGGCGGACGAGATCGCGGAACAGTCCGGTCTGGCGGCGGCGGAGGTCGAACGGGTACTGGCCGCGCTCACGGCGAAGGGGCTGGTCAGCGCGACGGACCGGACACCCCGTGGTTTCGCGGCCACCCCTCCGGACGTCGCCCTGCTGCCGCACCTCCAGAAGCAGTCCGACGCCCTGGACCACGCCCGGGTGGCGGTCACCGATCTGCTGGAGACCTACCGGCGCACCCGGCGCCGCCGGGACCCCGACCAGCTCATCGAAGTGATCACCGGGGCCGAGGCGTTGCGCCAGCACCTGCGCCGGATCCAGGACGACACACGCCACGAGATGTTGTGGTTCTGCAAGGCCCAGTACGTGGCCATGCCCTCGGGGAGCAACGAGGCCGAGTACGACGCCCTGGCGCGCGGGGTGCGCTACCGCGTCCTGTACGAGCGGGCGTTCTTCGACGACTCGGGCGCCGTCGGCAACGTGGTGCGGGGCATGCGGGCGGGAGAGACGGCCCGCGCGGTCCCGCACCTCCCGTTGCGGCTGGCGGTCGCCGACCGGTCCATCGCCATCTGTCCCCTGGTCCCCGGCGGGCCGAGCGGCAGCACCGAGGAGCCCACCACGGCACTGGTCCGCGGCAGCAGTCTGCTGGAGGCGCTGGTCGCCCTGTTCGAGCGCTACTGGGAGGACGCGGTGCCGCTCCATGTGAGCGAGTCCGGAACGGTCAGCGACCCGGACGGTTCGTCCGGCAGCCACGAACTGTCGGCGACGGACCGCCAGTTGCTGTCGCTCCTCGTCGCGGGCGTCGCGGACAAGGCGATAGCCAGTCAGATGGGGCTCAGCCGGCGCACGGTGCAACGGCGGGTCCAGGCGATGATGGCCCTCGCGGGCGCGACCACCCGGATGCAACTGGCGTGGCAGGCCGCGCAGCGGAACTGGATGTGCTGAGGCCGGGCGGGGCGAAGGCGCAGATCTCCTTCCGGGGATACGAAAATCCGGCGCCGACGTCATGCACCGGGGCGCCCGCCGAGCGGTGCCCCGGTGCATGACGTCCCGGTGCGTGACGGACTACGGCCGTCCGCCGTCTACTTGCCCCCGGTCAGGATCGGCAGCAGCAGGGCCGCGGACCAGCTGAAGCCGGGAGCGTTGAGCGGTGCCCCGGTGGTCGGGTCGTAGTTCTCCATGATCGGCCCGTTGCCCGCGAGGCCCGACGCGTGGGTGAGGAGCCGGTCCCGCAGGGCGTCCGCGTCCTTGCCGTAGCCGTAGCGGCGCAGGCCGCCGAGGGCGAAGTACGCCTGGTCGAGCCAGACGGGGCCGCGCCAGTACGCGGTCGGCGAGAAGTAGGGGGAGCTCTTCGACACGGTCGGGAACGGGACGGTGGTGGCGAACTCCTCCGGGTCCGTCAGCCTGTCGCGCACGGCACGGGCCTGCACGCCGGACGCCGTGCCGGTCCACAGCGGGACGGCGCCCTCGATGCCGCGCCCGCGGGCCGTGAGCCGTGCACCGGTGTCGAGCGCGATGTCGTGGAACCAGCCGTCCGCGGGGTCGTACATCCTCGTGCGGACGGCGGCGGACGTGGCGGCGGACCGCCGCTTCCACCGCTCGGCGTCGGCGCCGCGGCCCAGCACGCCCGCGATGCGCGCCAAGTAGCTCTGGTCCGCGGCGAGATAGGAGTTCAGGTCGACGGACTCCTGGGTGAGTGAGTGACCGAGAAGCGTTCCGTCGGCCGCCCGGTTGGCGACGACGCCGGTGCCGAGGGCGGCGTCGAAGCGGGGCGCGTTGTCCATGCCGCTCTCCCAGGCCGCGGCGAGGCGCTGCTGCTCGGGCGAGTCGTTGGCGGGGTCGACGGTGGCGCCGTACTCGGCGAGGCCGTCGCGGTCGTGGTCCCGGTTGCGGTACCACCAGGACTGGTAGGCGGCGAGTTTCGGGTACATCTCGCGCAGGAACGCCTTGTTCCCCGACTTCTCGTACACCTCCCAGACCGCCCAGGCGGCCAGCGGGGGCTTGGAGTTGCGCTCGTTCCAGTTGCCGCCGCCGCGCGCGGGGTCGTTGTAGAAGATGACGTCGGGGATCATCCCGGCGTCCTGCGGGCGGGTCGTGGAGTCCGGGCGGACCTGCCAGTCGAACATGGCGCGGATCTGCGACTCGGCCAGTTCGGGGGCGAAGCGTGCGGTGCCCACGGCCTGCTTCCAGGTGTCCCAGGCCCAGATGCCGCCGGTGAACCACTTGTAGGAGATCGACGGTGTGATGCCGTCGTGCTTGATCTGCCCCGCCGCGCTGCGCCAGTTGGTGACGAGGGTCTCCAGCGACTTGACGGCCGTGCGTCGCCGGTCGGCCGGGACGCCCCGGGTCACCCCGGCGACGTAGCCCCGCCAGCGCGCGTCGGAGGCGGAGACGACGGCGCCGGGGCGGGCGAGCACGTCACGGACCCGCGCCCGTTCCTCGGTGTGCTCGGCGGCGGTGAAGGTGTAGGACTCGGTCCAGTCGAAGCTGTGCGAGCGGCCCGGGGCGAGGGTCACCGGTCTCACCGCCTCGGTGCGGTACGTGTCGCCGTCCACCGTCGTGCGGACGGCGTCCTTGTGCGTGACGTCGAAGCGTTCCGTGCCGTCGGTGAGGTAGTCCCAGGTCTCGCGGACCTTCGCGAAGCCGACGCCGACGCCCGAGCGGGTGGCGGTCAGCGAGGGCGCGTCGCGCATCGGCCGGTCGGCGGGCCGCAGCAGGCTGCCGGTCCATTCGGCGCCCAGGGTGCGGGGGGCCCGGCCGGTGTTGTGGACCTCTGCCCGCACCAGGGCGCTGCGGTCGGTGGCGAAGCGGAGTTCGAGGGTGAGGCGCAGGCCGCGGCCGAGGTCGTACGACTGGCGGAGACTGCCCGGGAGCGAGGTGAAGCGCGGCTCGCCCCCTTCGGCCAGGTCCAGGGGGCGGCCGTGTTCGGTGAGGCGGATGCGGCTGAAGGACTTGCTGAGCCACCAGGGGTATTCCTGGGCGATGTAGAGGGGCCCGGAGAAGCCGCCGTAGGCGTCCTCGTCGCCGGTCTCCGGCAGGGCGTAGGCGTGCCAGGCGCCCCGGTCGGCGAAGACGGTGACGGGGTTGTTGTCGTCGCCGTCGCCGGGCTGGGCGGTGGTGGGGGTGCCGTGCAGGTCGAGGACGTCGGCGTACGAGGGGGGCGGCTCGGGGCGGGTGCGGGCGGTGGCCGTCTGCGGCACGGTGAGGGCGCCCGTGGCGAGGAGGAGCGCGGTCAGGGCGCCCAGACATCGGTGTGCGGTCACTTGTCGGTCTCTCCAGGGGAGTCGGTGGTGAGGCGCAGGACCGCGGCGCCGAGCGGGCCGAGGTCGATGCGGTCGCGGACGGCGGCTCCGGTGAGCAGGTCGGTGCCGCCGGCTGTCCAGGGGCCGGTCAGTGGTGTCCGGGTGTCGTGGTCGTTGTGGTTGAGGACGAAGAGGTACGTGCCCTGCGCGCCGGTGCGCACGGTCGCCTCGACCCCGTGGGGGACGTCCAGCACGGGGTGTGCGCCGGCCGCCCGCAGCGCTTCGTCGAGCACGGCCGCGATGCCGTCGCCGAGGTGGGCGCTCACGTACCAGGCGGTGCCGGTGCCGTAGGGGTGGCGGGTGACGGCGGGGCGGCCGGTCAGTTCTCCGGAGGCGTACGTGTCGACGGTCTCGGTGGCCGGGCCCCCGGTCTCGATCCACTCGCTCCACAGGGTGGCCCCGGCGCCGGACGCGAGCCGCACCGTCTCGCCGTCGGGGACCGGCCAGAACTCGTCGACGGACACCCCGAGCACGTCCCGCAGCGGCCCCGGCGCGCCGCCGTCGTGGATGTGGTCGTGGCCGTCGACGACGCCGCTGAAGGGGCCGCACACGAAGTGGCCGCCGCCGCGCACGTAGGCGGCGATGCGGGCGGCGTTCTCCGGCCGCAGCAGGTGGAGGTTGGGGGCGAGGACCGCCCGGTAGCCGTCGAGTCCGGCGTGCGGAGGGACGAAGTCGACGGTGACGGCGCGGGCGTGGAGCGCCGCGTACCAGGGGCGCAGGAGGTCGGGCCAGCGCATGCGGGCGGAGGGGTGGTCGTCGGCCTCCAGGGCCCACCAGGAGTCCCAGTCCAGGACGATCGCCACGTCGGCCCGGGAGGTGGTGCCGGCGATTTCGCCGAGCCGGGCGAGTTCGGCGCCGAAGCGCACGGTCTCGCGCCAGCCGCGGGAGGCGGTGCCGCGGTGCGGGAGCAGCGCGCTGTGGTACTTCTCGGCGCCGGCCCGGGAGGCGCGCCACTGGAAGTACATGATGCCGTCGGCGCCGCGGGCCAGGGCCTGGAGGGACCAGAGGCGTTGCAGGCCGGGCTTCTTGGGGACGTTGACCGGGCGCCAGCTGACGGCGGACGGTGCCTGTTCGAGGAGCAGCCAGGGCCGGCCGCCCTTGAGGGAGCGCATCAGGTCGTAGTTGAGGGAGGCGTGGACGTGGGCGCGCGGGTCGGCGGGGTCGGGGTAGGCGTCGTCGGAGACGAGGTCCTCGTGCTCGGCCCACTTCCAGTAGTCGAGTGCCTTGAACATCGACATGAAGTTGGTGGTGGCCGGGGTGTCCGGGGCGATGTCCCGCAGGGTCTCGCGTTCGGCGCGGTGGCATTCGAGGAGGGCGTCGGAGCAGAAGCGCCGCCAGTCCAGGAGTTGTGTGGGGTTGACGGGGCCGGGGGCGGTGCGCGGCGGTTCGATCTCGTCGTACGTGCTGTAGCGCTGTGACCAGAAGGCGGTGCCCCAGGCGTGGTTGAGGTCGTCGATCGTGCCGTACCGGTCGGTGAGCCAGCTGCGGAAGTGGTCGGCGGAGCGGGCGCAGAAGCACTCGGTGACGTGGTCGCCGTACTCGTTGTGGATGTGCCACAGGGCGAGGGCCGGGTGGTGCGCGTAGCGTTCGGCGACGGCCCGGGTGAGGCGGAGTGCGGCGGCGCGGTACTCGGGCGAGGAGGGGCAGTAGTGCTGGCGGGAGCCGAATTCGAGGCGTACGCCGTCGGCGGTGACCGGCAGGATTCCGGGGTGGGCGCGGATCAGCCAGGCCGGGGGCGATGCGGTGGCGGTGGCCAGGTCGACGGCGACGCCGTGTGCGTGCAGCAGGTCGAGGAGCCGGTCGAGCCAGGCGAAGTCCCAGGTGTCGGGCCCCGGTTGGAGCCTGGCCCAGGAGAAGACTCCGACGGTCACCATGGTGACGCCGGCCTCGCGCATCAGTGCGGCGTCCTCGGCCCAGACGTCCTCGGGCCACTGCTCGGGGTTGTAGTCGCCGCCGTAGAGGATGCCGGGGACCCGGGTCGGGCGGCTCATCCCTTCACCGCCCCGCCGAGGAGTCCGGCCACGAACTGCCGCTGGAAGAGCAGGAAGAGGAGCATCAGCGGGAGGGTCGCGAGGAGGGAGCCGAGCATCAGTCCCGAGTAGTCGACGTGGGAGAGCCCCGTGAGGGTGTTGAGTGCGACGGGCACGGTGTATTTGTCCTCGGAGTTGAGCATGAGCAGGGGCCAGATGAAACTGTTCCACTGCGCCATGAAGGTGAAGATGACCAGGGCGCCGAGCTGTGGGCGCACGCAGGGCAGGACGACCCGGTAGAAGGTACGCAGTTCGCCGGAGCCGTCGATGCGGGCCGATTCGATGAGTTCGTCGGGGAAGTCGACGAAGCCCTGCCGCATCAGCAGGATGCCGAAGGAGTTCGCCAGGAAGGGCAGCACCACTGCCTGGTAGGAGTCGATCCAGCCGACGCTCGCCATCATCTGGAACAGCGGTACGAGCAGCACCTGGAACGGGATCATCATCGTGGCGAGCACGGCGCCGAGCAGCAGACCCCGGCCGCGGAAGCGGTACTTGGCGAGCCCGTAGCCGCACATGGCGGAGATCAGGGAGCTGAGGACGGTGTGCACGACGGCGATGCCGACGCTGTTGAGGAGGACCTGGCCGAAGCCGATGGTGTCCTGGAGCCGTACGAGGTTGTCCAGGAGCTGTCCGCCGGGCAGGAACGGCGGTGGCGAGCGGAACAGGTCCGCTGTGGAGTGCGTCGCGGCGATCGCCATCCACAGGAACGGCACCAGGCTGACGAGGGCGCCGGCGGCGAGGAGCAGTCGTACGGCGCAACGGCCTGCGCGGCGGGCCGGGTGGACGCGTACGGGGAGCTGCTGGAGGGCGGTCACCGGCGGCGTTCCCTTCCGAAGGCGACGTACTGGAGGGCGGAGATCGCGGCGATGACGGCCACGACGACCCAGGCGATGGCGGCGGCGTAACCGAAATCGAGCTGCTGGAAGCCGACTTTGTAGAGGTAGACGACGGGGGTGAGGGTCGCGTCGTCGGGGCCGCCGCGGGTGAGGACGTAGTTCTCGTCGAAGAGCTGGAGGGTGCCGATGGTGGAGGTGATCACGCAGAACAGGACGACCGGGCGCAGCTGGGGCAGGATCACGCGGGTGTAGGTGGAGAAGGTGGTGGCGCCGTCGATGGCGGCGGCCTCGTACTGGTCCTTGCCGATGGCCTGGAGTCCGGCGAGCAGGATGACGGCGTTGTAGCCGGTCCAGCGCCAGGTCAGGGACGCGATCAGGGAGATGCGGGCCCAGGTGGGGCTGTTGAGCCAGTCGACCCGGCCGATGCCGACGGCGCCGAGCATCTGGTTGACCAGGCCGCCGTCGGTCTTGAGGAGGACCTGGAAGACGACGGCGTAGGCGACGAGGGTGGTGACGGCGGGCAGGAAGTAGACGGCCCGCCAGGTGCCGCGGAAGCGCAGCCAGGACTGGTTGAGCAGGACGGCGAGGACGAGGGCCAGGCCGATCATCACGGGGACCTGCACGGCGAGGATGATCCCGGTGTTGAGCAGGGATTCCAGGAACGCGGGGTCGTGGATCATGCGCCGGTACTGGGCGAGTCCGGCCCAGTGGACGGTGCCGGCGTCCTCGGTGGTGAAGCTCTGCAGAAGGCTGGCGCCCAGCGGGTAGGCGAAGAAGAGTGCGAAGAGGACGGCCGCGGGTCCGGCGAAGATCCAGGCGGTGGGGCGTCGGCGTCTGCGGCGTTTCGCGGCCGGGGCGGAGGCGACCGGCCGGTCGAGGGTGGCGTGGACGGCCATCGAGCTACTCCACCCTTTCGCGGCCGGTGGCCGTGGCGAGCTGTCGCGCGGCCGATTCCAGGGCGGCGCGCGGGTCCTTGCCCCGGAGCATCACTCCGGTGACGGCGGAGATCATGATGTCGGACGCCTTCGCGTCGTCCTTGTTGTTCTCGACCGGGGGGATGTTGCGGGCGAGCCGGGCGAACACGCCGAGGGCCGCCCGGCCGCCGAAGTACTCCTGCTTCGCGTTCAGGTACGGGTCGTCGAGCGCGGGCAGGTAGGCGGGGAACAGTCCCTCGTGTTTGAGCATGGAGACCTGGTTCGCCTTGCCGGTGAGCAGGAACTCGATGAACGCCCAGGCCAGTCGGGGGTTCTTGCTCTGGGCCGGTACGCAGAGCGTGGAGCCGCCGATGTTCGAGGTGCGGATGCCGTCGGCGGTGAAGCCGGGCAGTGGCACCACCCCGAACCTTCCCTTCAGTTCGGGCATCTCGTCGGTGAGGGTGCCCGTCCACCAGGCGGCGGTGGGCGTGGTGGCGACCTTGCCCTCCTTGGTGGCGGTGACGAGCCCGTCCCAGCCCTTCTCGTAGGCGACGAGTCCCTTGTCGTGCAGGGTCTTCATCAGGGTCAGGGCCTTGACGGCCTCCGGGGTGTCGACCGCGACCCGGCCGTCCTTGAAGTAGGACTGGCCCTGCTGCTGGAGCAGCATCGGCAGGATTCCGGCGTCGGTGGAGTCCATGATGAGCAGCTTGCGGCCGGTGGCCTTCTTGATGCGGACGCCCGCCTCCACGTAGTCGTCCCAGGTCAGCAGCGACTCGGGGGCGACGCCGGCGGCGCGGAAGTGGTCCGTGCGGTAGTAGAGCGCGCAGGGGCCGATGTCCCAGGGCAGGGCGAGGACCGCGCCGTCCTTGCCGGTGACGGTGCGCCACGCGGCGCGGTCGAAGTCGCCGCCGTAGCGGCCGCCGAGGCTCGTCAGGTCGTAGAAGCCGCTCGGGAAGTTGCCCGTGTAGCGGGGCATGTAGCTGCCCTCGACCGTGAGGACGTCGGCGAGGCCCGACCCGCCGCGCAGGCCCACGGTGATCTTGTCGTAGGCGTTGTCGTAGCCGATGTCGACGACGTCGACGGTGGTGCCGGGGTGTTGTTCCTCGAAGGTCCGGGCGAAGCGCTTCATGGCCTTGGCGGCCACGTCCCACGACCAGACGGTGATCTTTCCGCTGACGTCGCCCCCTCCGTCGTCCTTGCCGCCACCGATGTCACGGGCGTTCCCGCCGCCCGTGCCGCCCATGGCGCATCCGCTGACCAGTGACGATGCCGCGGTCGTGAGACCCGCGGCCAGAACAAGCCGTCGGGTGGGTCTTGTTGACACTCTTGCCTCCTGGAGCCTGAATGCCTAATGCTGTATTCAGAACACTGAATGACGGAGCTTCCCGTCAAGAGGTGTACACCCAAAGACTTTCGTTGCTGTGGTTCACGACCGGCCCCGCCGGGCCGGCTCATGCGAAAGGCGCGGCATGACGTCACCCCAGGACTTCGTCCACCCCTACATTCCCAACGCGGTCCCGGCCGTGCGGCAGGCGATGCTCGCGGAGATCGGCGCGGCGAGCGTCGAGGACTTCTACGCCGACATCCCGGACGGCATCCGGCTGCACCGCCCTCTCGACCTGCCGGCCCCGCTGCGTTCGGAAGCCGAACTCACCCGCCACATGGAAGGGTTGCTCGGCCACAACACCTCCACCCGGCAGGTGCTCAGCTTCCTCGGCTCCGGCTGCTACCAGCACCATGTGCCGGCGGTCGTGGACGAGGTGGTCAACCGCAGCGAGTTCCTCACGGCGTACGCGGGCGAGCCCTACGAGGACCACGGCCGCTTCCAGGCGTTGTGGGAGTACCAGTCGATGATGGCCGAGCTGCTCGACGTCGAGGTCGTCAACGTCCCGGTGTACGACGGTTTCCAGGCCGCGGGAACCGCCCTGCGCATGGCCGGCCGGATCACCGGCCGCCGCCGGGTGCTCGTCGCCACCGCGATCGACGCCGACAAGCTCTCCCGTGTGTGCGACTACGTGCGCCCCGACCACGACGTGGTGGTGGTCCCGGTCGATCCGGACACCGGTTGCGCCGATCTCGCCGCGGTGCGCGAGGCGCTCGCCGCCGGCGACACGGCGGCGGTGTACGCGGACATGCCGTCCGCGCTCGGCATCGTCGACGAGGCACTGCCCCGGCTCGCCGAACTCGCGCACGGTGCGGGGGCGTTGTTCGTCGTGGGCTGCAATCCGCTCACGCTCGGCACGCTTGCACCGCCCTCCGCGCACGGCGCCGACATCACGTGCGGCGACATCCAGCCGCTCGGCATCCACCAGAGCTTCGGCGGCGGCAACGCGGGCTTCATCGCCACCCGCGACGAGGAGAGACTGGTCGCCGAGTACCCCTCGCGTCTGTTCGGCCTCGTGCCGACGGCCGTCGAGGGCGAGTACGGCTTCGGCGACGTCGCCTACGAGCGGACCTCGTTCGCACTGCGCGAGGAGGGCAAGGAGTGGGTCGGCACGGCCGCCGCACTGCACGGCATCGGCGCCGGGGTCTATCTCGCGCTGATGGGACCGCAGGGCATGCGGGAGATCGGGGACACGATCCTCGCGCTCACCGCGTACGCCCGCGGCCGACTCGCCGAGGTTCCGGGCATCGAGGTCCCGTACGGCGACGCCCTGCACTTCGCCGACTTCACCGTCCGTTACACGGGCGGCAGGACCGCCGCCGAGATCCGTTCCGGACTGAAGGAGCGGGGCATCTTCGGCGGCGTGCCGACCGGCGAGCACGAGGCCGCGTACTGCGTCACCGAGGTCCACACCAAGGCCGACATCGACCGGCTCGCCGCGACCCTGGAGGAGATCGTCAAGTGACCGCCCCGCACACGCCCGTGTCCGTCTCCCCCGCGGAGGCACGCATCGCCGGCAAGCCGCGCCTGCGCCGTTTCCAGCAGGCGTCCTGGGACGAGGAGCTGATCTTCGAGCTCGGTTCGCCGGGCGAGCGGGGCGTTCTCGTACCGGCGCCGGACCCCTCCGTCGCGAAGGCCGAGGTGCCCGCCGTCCTGCGCCGGGCCGAACCGCCCGCCCTGCCGGAGATGTCCCAACAGCAGGTTCTGCGGCACTACTTGCGCCTGTCGCAGGAGAATCTGGGTGCCGATCTCAACATCGACGTCGGCCAGGGCACCTGCACCATGAAGTACAGCCCCAAGGTCAACGACCAGTTCGTCCGTGACCCGCGGATCGCGGCGCTGCACCCGCTCCAGGACGAGGACACGGTCCAGGGCGTCCTCGGGATCATCCACGGCCTGGAGCAGCTCCTGAAGGAGATCTCCGGCATGGACCGGGTCTCGCTCCAGCCGGGTGCGGGCTCCGCCGCGATCTACACCAACGTCGCCATGATCCGGGCCCACTTCGCCGCGCGCGGCGAGCTGGAGCAGCGCGACGAGATCATCACGACGATCTTCTCCCACCCGTCGAACGCGGCCTGCGCGAAGACGGCGGGCTTCAAGGTCATCACGCTCCACCCGGACGCGGACGGCTACCCGGACATCGAGGCGCTCAGGGCGGCGGTCGGCCCGCGCACGGCGGCGCTCCTCATCACGAACCCCGAGGACACGGGCATCTACAACCCGCGCATCGAGGAGTTCGTACGGATCGTGCACGAGGCGGGCGGCCTGTGCTCGTACGACCAGGCCAACGCGAACGGCATCCTCGGCATCACCCGGGCCCGGGACGCGGGCTTCGACCTGTGCCACTTCAACCTGCACAAGACGTTCTCGACCCCGCACGCGTGCGGCGGCCCGGCGGCGGGCGCGTGCGCGGTCACCGAGGAACTCGCCCCGTATCTGCCGCGTCCGACGGTCGAGTTCGACCCGGAGACGGGCAGGTACCGGCTGGACGACGACCGGCCCGAGTCGGTCGGCAAGATGCGGCCGTTCTACGGGGTCGTGCCGAATCTGGTCCGCGCCTACGCCTGGATCATGTCGCTCGGCGCACCGGGTCTGCGGGCCGCCGCCGAGACGGCCGTCCTCAACAACAACTACCTGCTCCACAAGGTGCGGCAGATCCCGGGGGTCTCGGTCCCCTACGCGGCGGGGCGCCCGCGTGTCGAGCAGGTCCGCTACAGCTGGGAGAAGCTCCACGAGGACACCGGCCTGCACTCCGAGGACCTCGGCCTGCGCGCCGCGGACTTCGGTACGCACTACTGGACCAGCCACCACCCGTACGTCGTACCGGAACCCATGACTCTGGAGCCGACCGAGTCCTACACCCGAGCCGATCTCGACGAGTACGCGGCGATCCTCGCGGAGGTCGCCCGTGAGGCGTACGAGGATCCGGGGACCGTCCGGACGGCACCGCACCGCTCGACCATCCACCGGGTCCGCCCGGAGGCCCTGGACGACCCGGCGGTCTGGGCGGTCTCCTGGCGCGCCTACCGCCGCAAGGTGCTCGGTGAGGCCGGGCGGTGACGAGGATCGGTCTGGTGGTCAACCCGGTCGCCGGTCTCGGCGGCCGGGTGGGCCTGGGCGGCACCGACGGCCCGGACCGGCCCCGTCTGGCGCTCTCGCTGGGCGCGCTCCCTTCGGCGGGGGCGCGGGCCACCGCCGCCCTGAGTGAACTTGCGGCGCGTTCGGGGCAGTCGACGACGTCCGGGGCGCCGGGCTCCGGGATCCTCGTCGTCACCGCCGCCGGTCCCCTGGGCGCCGACTCCGTGGCCGCCGCGGGGCTCGCGGGGCGGGTCGTGTACACCGCCGGGGCCGGGCGGGACACCTCGGCCGCAGACACGGACGCCACGGTGCGGGCCGTCGTCGCCGAGGGGGTGGACCTCCTGCTCTTCGCGGGCGGCGACGGCACCGCGCGGGACGTGCTCGGCGCCCTCGGCGACGCGCCCTGCCCGGTCCTCGGCGTACCGACCGGTGTGAAGATGCACTCGGCCGTCTTCGCCGTCGGCCCGCGCGCCGCCGGTGAGGTCGCGGCGGCGTGGCTCGCCCGCGGGGGCACCGTCCGGCTGCGGGACGCCGAGGTGATGGACCGGGACGAGGACGCCCTGGGCGAGGGCCGGGTCGCTTCACGGCTGTTCGGCTGGCTGCCCGTTCCCGACGTGCCGGTCCGGGTGCAGCAGCGCAAGACCGGCAGCACCGTCACCGCGCCCGAGGCGGTCGGCGGCATCGCGGCCGAGGTCGCCGAGCGGGTCGGGGAGGGGCTGCTGGTGCTCGGGCCCGGCAGCACCACCCGGGCGGTCGCGGCGGCGCTCGGCGCGGACGTCTCCCTCACCGGGGTCGACGTGCTCCGCCTGCGGCCCGGCCGATCGCCGCGCGTCGTGGCCCGCGACGCGGGCGAGGCTGCCCTGCTCTCGGCCGGACCCGCCCGGATCGCCCTCTCCCCCATCGGGGGCCAGGGTTTCCTCCTCGGCCGCGGCAACCAGCAGATCTCGCCGCGCGTCCTGCGCGCGGCGGGCGGTCGCGAGCGCCTGCTCGTGCTGTGCACGGAACAGAAACTGGCCGCGCTCGGCGGCCGTCCGCTCCTCCTCGACACCGGCGACGACGCGCTCGACGCGGAGCTGTCCGGCTACCTCCCCGTCATCACCGGCAGGCGGCGCACCTCGCTGTACCGCCTGGTCGGATGACCCCGTACTTCCCGCCCGGCTCCCCCTTCCTTCCTCCTCTTTCCCCTCTCCCCTCTCCCCTCTCTCAGAAGGAGTCCAGGATGATCTCCCTTGACGGCAAGCGCGCCATCGTGACCGGTGGCGGAGCCGGAATCGGCCGCGCCACCGCCCAGGTCCTCGCGGAACTCGGTGCCCGTGTGGTGATCGCCGACATCGACGCGGACGGCGGCGAACGCACCGCGAAGGACACCGGCGGAATCTTCGTGCGCTGCGACGTGTCACGGCGCGAGGACTGCGAGGCCGTCGTGCACACGGCGCAGGAGCGGTTCGGCGGTGTGGACGTCCTCTTCAACAACGCCGGCATCATCCGCCGCTCCACGGTCTGCGAGATCACCGAGGACGACTGGGACCTGGTGATGGCCGTGAACATCCGCTCGGTGATGCTGATGAGCCGTCTCGTGATCCCGGGGATGGTGGCCCAGGGCGGCGGCTCCATCGTCAACACCGGTTCCGGGTGGGGCATTCGCGGCGGCGGCCGGGCCGTCTCGTACTGCGCGTCGAAGGGCGCCGTCGTCAACATGACCCGGGCCATGGCCATCGACCACGGCCCCGACAACATCCGCGTCAACTGCGTCTGTCCCGGTGACACGGCGACCGGGATGCTCGCCGAGGAGGCCCGCCAGCTCGGCGAGAGCTCCGACGCGTTCTACGCCGACGCGGCCGACCGGCCGCTCGGCCGGATCGGGCAGCCCCGCGACATCGCCCAGACCGTGGCGTTCCTCGCCTCCGACGCCTCGGCGTTCCTGAGCGGGGCGATCATCCCGGTCGACGGCGCCGGTACCGCGTGACCCGCCGGTAGCGGATAATCGACGGACCGAAGGGAGGGCAGCCTCACATGCCAATCGAAAACCGCCCGCTGCGCGAACAGGTCAAGGAGGAACTGATCAAGCGCCTCGGGCGCGGCACGATCGCGACCAACTCACCGATCAACGAGGGGCAGCTCGCCACCGAACTCGGCGTCAGTCGCACACCGTTGCGCGAGGCGCTGATCACGCTGGAGCGCGAGGGCGTCATCACCAGCGAGCGCGGCAAGGGCTTCCGCTTCACGCCGCTCAGCGCACAGGAGTTCCGTGACCTGTCCGCGATCGTCGCGACGCTGGAGGCGCTCGCCCTGGAGTCCAGCGATCCCGGGCACCTGGCGGCGATCGCCCCCCGCCTCCTGGAGGAGGCACACGCGTTCTCGGCCCCGCAGGCGCCGCACGACGTCATAGAGCGTTATGACGACGCGTGGCACGACCTGCTCCTGTCCGGTTGCACGAACGACCGCCTGATGAAGCTGATCACCTCGCTGAAGGTGACGATGCACCGCTACGAGCGGGTGGCGCTGGGCGACCAGGACGTCCTGGAACGTTCGGCGGTGGAGCACGAGCAGATCGCCGAGTGCCTGCAGCGCGGCGACCTCGATGCGGCCGTCGTGGCGCTCAAGGAGAACTGGACCAGCGGGATGCACCGGATCCTGGAACACCTGAAGGACTGACCGCAACGGCGGGACCCCCACCGGGAGCGGCAAGGGCACGGCGACGCGGGCCGGGAGCACCGGGGCCCGGCCCGCACGGCGGCGCCGAGGGCGAGCGCCCGGGGCGACCGTCGTGGTGGGACCCGGCGGGCAGGCCCGGTGGAGGTCGCGCCGGCGTCGCCGCGCCCCCGCCCGCCCCACCCGTGCGGGTCGCGCCGGGCGGCCGGGGGCAAAGCCGGGCGCGCGCCCGCTCGCAAAGTGCCCGTTTCGGAGGTGCCGGCGCCAGGTGGGCATCCGTGTGGGGGGTGGGGTCGGGGTGTGTTCGGGGATCGTTCCGGGGCAGCCCCGATGGCCGGGCGCGTGCCCGCCGACAGCATGGGGCCATGAAGTCAACTCGTATGTCACGAAGGGCCTTTGTGGGCACCGCTCTGGCGGGGGCCGGTGCGCTGGCCGCCACCGCGGCACTGCCCGTGCGCGGTGTGGCCGCCCCGCCCGCACCGCTTCCGCCACTTGACCCGGCCGCCCTGCGAGCGGCGGTCGACGACCTGGAGCACCCGCCGTCGACCGCGGCCCAGCTGCGCGTGGGCGGGACGGCCGGCCACTGGTACGGCGCCTCGGGCGTGGCCGATCTCGGGACGCGGCGGCCGGTGGGGGCGCACCACCGGGTGCGGATCGGCAGCATCACCAAGGTTTTCGTCGCCACCGTGGTACTGCAGCTCGTCGCGGAGGGCCGGGTCGACCTGGACGCGCCGGTACGGGGTGTCCTGCCGGGGCTGCTGCCGGCCCGGTTCTCCCCCGTCACCGTGGCGCACCTGCTGAACCACACCAGCGGACTGCCCGACCATGCCGGTGTGCCGGAGCCGGAGACCGCGGAGGAGGTGGTCCGGCACCGCTTCGACCACTGGACGCCGCGGGAGTGGGTGGCGACCGCGACGCACGGGCCGCTGAAGTTCGCCCCGGGCACCCGGCAGGAGTACCGCGGCGTCAACTACGTGCTGGCCGCGCTGATCGTCGACAGGGTCACCGGCCGCCCGTACGGGGAGGCCGTCGCGGCCCGCGTCCTTCGCCCGCTGGATCTGGCGCGCACCGCGGTGCCGGGTGACGACCCGCACATCCACGGCCGGCACGTGCACGGCTACCTGGCAGGGGCCGACGGCGGGCTGCGGGACGTCACCGTGTACGACCAGAGCTCCAGCCGCGGGGAGGGCGACATGATCTCCACCACGGGGGATCTCGACCGGATGTTCACCGCGCTGTTCTCCGGCGGACTGCTGCCGCCGGAGCTGCTGGAGCTGATGTTCACCCTGCCGCCCGAGGAGGTGCGCATGCCGGACGGCTCCCCGGCCCGCTACAGCACCGGCCTGCAGCGGGCCACCGTCAACGGCGTCACCCTCTGGGGCAAGACCGGTGAGACGTACGGCTACAAGAACGCCGTGTTCTCCACCCGCGACCAGCGGCGCCGCTTCGTGCTCGCCCACCATCCGACGGCCGTCCGCGGCGACGAGGAGGGCCGGACGGTCGCCCGGGTAGCCGACCTGCTCACCCGCGATCCGGGCACCGGAAACCGGCCGGTCTGAGACGCGCGGTCCCTTTGCCGGGGCGCGGTCCCTTTGCCGGGGCGCGGCCTCTCCGCGAGCCCGACCGGACCGCTCCCTCGTTCCGGCCGACCCGGCATCTCGTTCCGACCGGACCGGCGCCCCCTTCTGTCCGGCCCGGCACGTCATTCCGGCCGGCCCGCGCGTCATTCCGGCCGGGGGGACGCGTCCCGGTTCTGCGGGACGTCCTTGACGAACACGATGCCGTCGCTGTCCGCCAGATGGGCCGGGTCGAACGGGGCGTAGCCGAACCAGGGGGACACGCGGGGCGCGGGCAGCGCGTCGCCGAGGGCGGCGGCCAGTTGTGGGGCGTCGACGACGCAACGGTCCTCCGGGAGCTCGTACAGGAGTCCTTCGAGGGTGTCCGGCGGCGGCGTGTCCACTCCCTGGTGCCGGATCGTGCCGAGGGCCGTGGCCACGAAGGCGTACTCCTCGCCGAGCCGGGCGCTCGCCAGCGCACCGGCGCTCCACCACTCCACCGGCCCCTCCCACATCTGCATCGAGCTCTTCTCCCGCTGGAGGTGGGAGTTGTGGGCGTGGACGAGCACCGGGCCCCGGGCGGCAAGGGCGAGGAGGTTGTGGGCCATCATCTGGTCCCGCAGGCCCACCAGTCGGGTCATGCGGGCCGGTGAGGTGTCGGCCATCCCGTGGTGGTAGCGCAGCAGGCCGGTCGCGGTGCGCCCGTACAGCCGCAGCCGGTCCCAGTCGTCCTGCGAGACCGTCTCGATCAGGTGCGGCGCCTGTGCGTCGAGCAGTGCCGCCAGGTCGTCGGCGATCAGCCGCAGCCGGACGGCATCGGCGGACCGTCCCACGGACCGGGAGGGGTCCCTCATCGCGGCGGGATCGGTCCACCGGTCGTCGGAGCCGAGCAGACGGTCGAGCGTTTCTGCGGTGCAGGGGAGCAGGCCTGCGGCCACCCGGGCCGAGAGGCCGTCGTGGAGTGCGGTGAGGGTCTGCCGGGGGCTCTCGGCGGCGGCGATCTCCAGCGGGCCGTCGAAGCCGGCGAAGCGGACCTGCTCGGACGCGGGCCGGCCGTCGTTGTGGGCGCGCATCCAGCGCACGAGTTCGCGGTTGCCCGTGTGGACGCCCCAGCCGTGGCTGAACCCGTGCTCCATGACCTCGTCGAGCGTGCCCGTGCCCGAGGTGACGTAGTCGTCCACGACCAGGCCCCTCACGCAGTCGCTCTCGATCGTGATCGTCCGGTGGCCCTCCTGCTCGACGAGCTGCCGGAAGAGCTCGTTGCGCAGGCGGAGCAGGGCGTCCTCGCCGTGGGTGGGCTCGCCCAGGGCGAGGATTCGGGGCCGGTTCGGGAACAGGCCCATGACGGCGGCTGCCTCGACGGCACGGGTGGTGTCCTTGATGTCGATTGCCATGCCTTCAACGGTATCGTTGAACTTTCGTTTGAAACTTTTGCGTGGCAGGGACGGTTCGATGGGTCGAAAGCTTCAAAGCGGGGAACGCCTCAGGCCGGTCGACCTGGCACGCGGGCACGGTCTGTCCACCCAGGCCGTCAGGAACTACGAGGAGACCGGCGTCCTTCCGGAGGCCGGCCGCACACCGCACGGTTACCGCACCTACACCCCGCTGCACGCGCAGGCCCTGCGCACGTTCCTCGCCCTGCTGCCCGGCCACGGCCACCGGACGGCGACGTCGATCATGCGGGCCGTGAACCGGGGCGAGACCGGTGAGGCGTTCCGTCTGATCGACGAGAGCCATGCCCAACTGCTCGACGACCGGCAGACGCTCCGGGCCGTGGAGAACGCCCTGCGCGAGCTGACGTCCGCCACGGATCGCGGCCCCGGCACGGCGATGCCCGGTCCGGGGACTGCGGCGCCCGGATCCGGCGGCACGTTCATCGGGCCGCTGGCAGAACGACTCGGAATCCGGCCCGCGACACTGCGCAAGTGGGAGCGCGCCGGGCTGCTGCACCCGCGCCGCGATCCGCTGACCGGATACCGCGTCTACGACGAGGCCGACGTACGGGACGCCCGGATGGCCCACCAACTCAGGCGGGGCGGTTACCTGTTGGAGCAGATCGCCCCCTTGATCGCACAGGTGCGGGCGGCGGGCGGCGTGGCGCCGCTGGAGGCCACCCTGCGCAACTGGCACGACCGGGTGTCCGCCCGCGGGCGGGCGATGCTGGCCGGGGCGGCCGAGCTGGAGGCGTACCTCCACGCGCGCGGGTGAGGCCTCGGCCCCGCAGCCGGCGGGGAGGGCGGCCTCGCCGTACTCCGGGCCCACCCGGCGCTGCCCATCGGCTCGTGGCCGTGACGGTACCCGGTTGCCCGGAAAGCGACCTGGACGGAGGAAGCAAACTCGCGTGCCGCCGTCTCCGCCCGGAGGATCGGCTCCGGGCGCCCCGAGACCGGCTCCGATCCCGCCCACGGCGTTCGCCCTCGCGGACGAACTCGGGCACGCACCGGCCCTCCGGCCGAACCGGCCGCGCGCCCCTCCTGCCGGACCAGCACAAGGAGAAGCGCAGCCATGGACGCGACCGAAGGCCGGAAAGATCCCACGACGAAGCATCCCCGGCCCGGCTTTCCGCAGCAGAGCCAGCAGCATCCCGGCTGGACGGGACCGATGGACCCGCCGCCCGACCACGGCGAGGACACCTACCGGGGCAACGGCCTCCTGGCCGACCGCAAGGCGGTGCTGACCGGTGGGGACTCGGGCATCGGCCGTGCGGTGGCCCTGGCCTTCGCGCGCGAGGGGGCCGACGTCCTGTTCACCCACCTGCCGTCCGAGGAGGAAGAGGCCCTGGAAACGACACGTCTGGTCGAGGAAGCGGGGCGGCGGGCGATCGCGGTGGCCTGCGACATCCGTGAGGAAGCCCAGTGCCGCGCACTGATCGGGACGGCCGTATCGGAATTCGGGCGCATCGACGTCCTGGTCAACAACGCCGCCTACCAGATGTCGCAGCCGGACGGCATCGAGGCCGTCTCGACCGACCAGTTCGACCGGGTGATGCGCACCAATCTCTACGGGATGTTCTGGCTCTGCAAAATGGCCGTGCCCCATGTGCCGGCGGGCGGTTCGATCATCAACACGACCTCGGTCCAGGCGTATCGGCCGAGTCCGCACCTCCTCGACTACGCCATGACGAAGGGCGCGATCGTGACTTTCACCCAGGGTCTCGCCCAGATGCTGGCGTCGGACGGGGTCCGCGTCAACGCGGTGGCGCCGGGGCCGGTGTGGACTCCGCTGATCCCCGCGACACTGCCCGACACCCGCGAGTTCGGGAAGCAGAGCCCCCTCGGCCGTCCGGCGCAGCCCGCCGAAATGGCGCCCGCCTACGTGTTCCTGGCCTCGCCGAGCGCCTCCTTCATCACCGGCGAGGTCATGAACGCGACCGGCGGGGCCCGGACCGCGGCGATCTGCTCCTCCTCGACCCCGTCCGTGACGAGGACGGCGATCCGCCGCGAGACGATCGAGCCGTCCCCCCGGTTGCTCTCCAGGCTCAGCGCGGGGGAGGGTGCCGGGGTCGGGGTGTCCGTCGGGTCCGGCAGGGGCACGCCGATGCCTTCCGCGACGGACCGGGCGAGATCGGTGGAGACCTGGGCCAACTGCGCGACGGTACGCGCCCGGACCTCTTTCGCGGAGACCTTGCCCAGTTCGAAGCGGAACGCGTCGACGATGTGCCGCCGCTCCCACTCGACCATGCTCCGCCAGAACAGGGCCGCCTGCAGGTAGTGGTTCTCGAAGCTGGGGCTGCGGCGGCGGATCTTGTTGCCGTCCACCCGTTCGGTGAGGTGGCGGTAGGCCCCGGAGTCCACGTCGGCGAGTACGGGACAGCCGGCGCCGAGGGTGTTCGGTGTGTAGCTCGTACCGGAGTGGATCTGTTCCTGGTGGAAGCCGTCGCGCTGGTTGTTGCGCACGTCGACGACCGGGCGGTTCACCGGGATGTGGGCGAAGTTGGGGCCGCCCAGCCGCAGCAGCTGGGTGTCGAGGTAGGAGAAGTTCCTCGCCTGGAGCAGCAGATCGTTGGTGAAGTCGATGCCGGGGACCACGTTGGCGGTGTGGAAGGCGACCTGCTCCGTCTCGGCGAAGAAGTTGTCGGGGTTGCGGTCGAGGACCATCCGGCCGATGGGCCGGACCCGGACCAGTTCCTCGGGAACGATCTTCGTCGCGTCGAGGAGGTCGAAGTCGAACGAGTGCTCGTCCTCCTCCGGGATGAGCTGGACGCCCAGCTCCCACTCCGGGTACTGGCCCGCCTCGATGGCGTCCCAGAGGTCGCGCCGGTTGAAGTCGGGGTCACGGCCCTGGACTTCCTGCGCCTCGTCCCAGACGAGGGAGTGCACGCCCAGCCTGGGCTTCCAGTGGAACTTCACGAAGGTTCCGCGCCCGTCGGCGGTCACGAACCGGAAGGCGTGGACGCCGAATCCCTGCATCATCCGGTAACTGCGCGGAATCGCCCGGTCCGACATCAGCCACATGATCGTGTGCAGCGTCTCGGGCTGGAGGGAGACGAAGTCCCAGAGGGTGTCGTGGGCGGATGCCCCGGTGGGGATCTCGTTCTGCGGTTCGGGCTTCACGGCGTGCACGAAGTCGGGGAACTTGATGCCGTCCTGGATGAAGAAGACGGGGAAGTTGTTCCCCACCAGGTCGTAATTCCCCTCGGACGTGTAGAACTTCGTGGCGAAGCCTCGTACGTCGCGCACCGTGTCCGCCGAGCCCCGGGGGCCCTGCACGGTGGAGAACCGCACGAACACGGGGGTACGCACGGACGGGTCCTGGAGGAATGCGGCGCGGGTGAAATCGGCGCAGGACTCGTAGGGCTCGAAGAAGCCGTATGCACCGGCGCCGCGGGCGTGGACGACCCGCTCGGGAATCCGCTCGTGGTCGAAGCGCGTGATCTTCTCCCGGAAGTGGAAATCCTCCAGCAGGGTGGGGCCGCGGTCACCGACCGTCAACGAATCGTCCGTATGTTCGATTGCCACGCCCTGGTCCGTGGTCAACGGCCCCTGGGCCGGATCGGCGGCCCGGACGCCGTCTCGCTGGGCCTGCTTCCTGTCCTTCATGGCTCCTCCTCTGCGGGCGTGCCCGCACCGGCCGACGGGCGGGGCGGGCCATGGCTTCTCTCCCAAGCCGGTGACCGCCCCCGGCCGCCGGTAACACGGCTTTTGCCCCACTCCCTCCAACGGCCTCGGAATCCGGCCCCCTCTCCCCTGTTCAGCAGCCCCAAAGGCCGCCGGAGCGCCGCCCGCGCCCGCCGCCGCCTCGTGGGCATTCCCGCCACAAGAGGCGAGACGGCCGAGTCACTGGTTCGCTGGATGAGTCGGCCCGTACCGACAAGAACGGCGGAGCGGTGCCGGACGAGGGGCCACCGCGTCGGAAAACCCGACCGGCCGGGACGCCGGTGCCGGTGTGCCCGAAACCGTCGGCGGGACGGGCAGCGGCCTTCCGGCAGCCCCGTTCTGCCGGAAAAGCACCGGGGAACCGGCCCGCCGCTCCCGGGCACCGCAGTGAGGAGAGACACCATGCGTGCACTCACCTGGCAGGGACGTCGTGACGTGCGGGTGGAGACCGTCCCGGACCCACGCATCGAAGAGTCCACCGATGTCGTCGTACGGATCACCTCGACGGGGATATGCGGCTCCGATCTGCACCTCTACGAAGTGCTCGGGCCGTACCTGGACCCCGGTGACGTACTCGGCCACGAACCCATGGGGGTGGTCGAGGAAGTCGGCCGCGACGTCACGGCGCTGCGGGTGGGAGACCGCGTGGTGGTCCCCTTCAACGTCTCCTGCGGGACCTGCTTCATGTGCAACAGCGGTCTGCACTCCCAGTGCGAGACCACCCAGGTCCACGAACAGGGCACGGGAGCCGCGCTGTTCGGCTACACGAAGCTGTACGGGCAGGTGCCCGGCGGGCAGGCGGAACTGCTGCGCGTGCCCTTCGGCAACACACTGCCGATCAAGGTGCCCGAAGGGCCGCCCGACGACCGGTACGTCTACCTGTCCGACGTGCTGCCGACGGCCTGGCAGGCCGTCCGGTACGCGTCCGTCCCTCCTGGCGGAAGCGTCACGGTGCTGGGGCTCGGCCCGATCGGCGACATGGCCACCAGGGTCGCCCGGCATCTGGGTGCCGAGCTGGTGATCGGCGTCGACCTGGTGCCCGAACGGCTCGCCAGGGCCGCCGCGAACGGGGTCCAGGTGTTCGACCTGAACCGGTGCGGCAAGGACCTGCCCGACGCGATCCGGCAGCTCACCCACGGCCGGGGAACCGACGCCGTCATCGACGCGGTCGGCATGGAGGCCCACGGCGCACCCCTCGCGAAGACCGCGCAGTGGGCCACCGGTCTCCTGCCGGACCTGGTCGCCCGCAGGCTCATGGAACACATGGGCGTGGACCGTCTCGCCGCCCTGTACACCGCGATCGGCGTGGTCCGGCGCGGCGGCACCATCTCGCTCTCCGGTGTCTACGGCGGCACGGCGGACCCGCTGCCGATGCTGACCCTGTTCGACAAGCAGATCCAGCTGCGGATGGGGCAGGCCAACGTCCGGCGCTGGGTGCCCGAGATCCTGCCGCTGCTCGACGACACGGACATGCTCGGCGTGGACAGCTTCGCCACCCACCGTCTCCCGCTGGCGGACGGCCCGAAGGCGTACGCAATGTTCCAGGCCAAGGAGGACGGCATGGTCAAGACCCTTCTGCGGCCGTAGCCGCAGCGGGCCCGGCCCTCGTCTCCTTCCACCGTCCAGAGGCATCAGGAAGAGGATTCGTCATGAAGTCCGAACCCTTCCCACCGTCCCCGGGACCGGCCCACGGCTCCTTCGGCGACGCCGCCGTGGACGTCACGGCTCTGGAGGACGCGCTGCGCGAGCGCGTGCGGGGAGAAGTGCGCTTCGACGCGGGCAGCCGGGGCGCCTACTCCACGGACGCGTCGAACTACCGGCAGGTCCCGATCGCCGTGGTCCTCCCCGCCGATGTCGAGTCGGGGGCCGAGGCGGTGAAGGTCTGCGCGCGGTTCGGCGCGCCGGTGCTGTCCCGGGGCGGCGGGACGAGCCTGGCCGGCCAGTGCACGAACGCCGCCGTGGTCGTCGACTGGACGAAATACTGCGACCGGCTGGTCTCGGTGGACGCCGAACGGCGGACCTGTGTGGTCGAGCCCGGTCTCGTGCTGGACGAGCTGAACCGCCAACTGTCCGGGGAGGGACTGAAGTTCGGCCCGAAACCTGCCACGCACAGCCACTGCTCGCTGGGCGGGATGATCGGGAACAACTCCTGCGGCGCCTCGGCGCAGGCATACGGCAAGACCGTGGACAACGTACGGCGCCTGGAGATCCTGACCTACGACGGAACGCGCTGCTGGGTCGGGCCCACCTCGCGGGAGGAGTACGAGGCCGTCGTCGCCGCCGGGGGGCGCCGCGGCGAGCTCTACGCCGGGCTGCGTCGGCTCGTCGACCACCACCTGGCGGAGATCCGCCGCGGTTTCCCCGACATTCCGCGCCGGGTGTCCGGTTACAACCTCGACTCGCTGCTGCCGGAGAACGGGTTCGACCTGGCGCGCGCACTCGTCGGGAGCGAGGGCACCCTCGTCACCGTGCTGCGCGCCGAACTCGATCTGGTGCCCGTTCCCCCGTGCGAGGCGATGGTGGTGCTCGGCTACGACGACATCTGCGCCGCGGCCGACGACGTACCGCGGTTGCTGGAGCACTGCGAGCCGGAGCTGCTGGAGGCCCTGGACGGGCGGATGGCGCAGCTCATGCGCGAGGAGGGCTCCCACGTCGAGTCGTTGGACACCTTCCCGCAGGGGGAGAGCTGGCTGCTCGTCCAGTTCAGCGGGGAGAGCCGGGACGAGGTGGACGAGCGGGCACACGATCTGCTCGACGCGCTCGGCCGGCGCGCCGACGACCCGGCGGTCTCCCTCTCGGACGACCCGGGGCGCGAGCAGAAGATGCTCCGGGCGCGGGAGGCGGGCCTGGGGGTGACCGCCCGCCCGCCCGACGACCGGGAGACCTGGGAGGGCTGGGAGGATTCCGCCGTACCGCCGGACCGGCTGGGTGACTACCTCCGCGATCTGAAGGGGATGTTCGCGGAGTTCGGCTACGACCGTCCGGCGCTCTACGGGCACTTCGGCCAGGGGTGTGTGCACACGCGCATCCCGTTCGAGCTCACGCACGCCGACGGGGTCGCGGCCTTCCGGGAGTTCCTGTTCCGCGCCGCCGACCTGGTCACGTCGTACGGCGGGTCCCTCTCCGGCGAACACGGCGACGGACAGGCACGGGGCGAACTGCTGCACCGGATGTTCGGCCGGCCGCTCGTCGAGGCGTTCGGGGAGATGAAGCGGCTCTTCGACCCGGGCAACAGGATGAACCCGGGGAAGGTCGTCGCACCGCACCGGACCGACGAGGACCTCCGGCTCGGAGCGCAATGGCGCCCGGCAGCCCTCCCCACGCACTTCGGTTACCCGGACGACGACGGCTCCTTCACCGAGGCGGTGAAGCGTTGTGTCGGGATCGGCAACTGCCGTGCCCGCACCGGCGGAGTGATGTGCCCGTCCTACCGGGCGACGGGCGAGGAGGAGCATTCCACGCGCGGCCGGGCGCGGCTGCTGTTCGAGATGCTGGGCGGGCACCGCGATTCGCCGGTGACCGAGGGCTGGCGCTCCACCGAGGTGCGCGACGCGCTGGACCTGTGCCTGTCCTGCAAGGGGTGCAGATCCGACTGCCCCGTCGGGGTCGACATGGCCACCTACAAGGCCGAGTTCCTCTCCCACCACTACGCGCGGCGGCTGCGTCCCGCGGCGCACTACTCGATGGGGTGGCTGCCCGTGTGGGCGTGGCTGTCGTGCTTCGCGCCTCGTCCGGTGAACGCCCTGCTCCACGCCCCCGGCATCGCCCGTGCCGGGAAGCGTCTCGCGGGGGTGGCCACCGGACGCACGGCACCGGTCTTCGCGCCGGAGTCCTTCACCCGGTGGTGGGCCGCACGGGACGTGCCCGAGCCCGAGCCGGGCGACGAGCGTGCGGTCGTCCTGTGGCCGGACACGTTCACCAACCGCTTCCACCCGGCCGTCGCGAAGGCAGCGGTGCGGGTCCTGGAGGACGCCGGTTTCCGGGTCGCCGTGCCGCCTCAACCTGTGTGCTGCGGCCTGACCTGGATCTCCACCGGGCAATTGGGCATCGCGGAGAAGGTGCTGCACCGCACGGTGGCCCTGTTGCGTCCGTGGATCGAGGCCGGCACGCCCGTCGTCGGTCTGGAGCCCTCCTGCGTCGCGGTCTTCCGTAGCGACGCCCCCGAACTCATGCCGCAGGACCTGGACGTCCAGCGTCTCTCCCGGCAGTTCCGCACCTTCGCGGAACTGCTGACCGACGGCGTCCCGGACGAGGACTGGCGGCCCCCTCGGCTGTCCCGGACCGCCGTGGTCCAGCCCCACTGCCACCAGCACGCCGTGCTGAAGCACGACGCGGACCGCGAACTGCTGCGCCGCGCCGGTGTCGGCGCCGTCGTGCTGGACGAGGGCTGTTGCGGGCTCGCCGGGAACTTCGGCTTCGAGCGGGGGCACCACCATCTCTCCCTGGCCATCGGCGAACAGGGGGTCCTGCCCGCCGTACGGGCGGCGCCTCCCGGGGCGCTGGTCCTGGCCGACGGATTCAGCTGCCGCACCCAGATCGAGGAGGGCGGCACCGGCCGGCGCGCGATGCATCTGGCCGAGGCCCTGGCCCTCGCCCTGGACGGCCCCCTGCCCGCCGACCGGCCGGAGAAGCTCGCCGACCGGCCAGGCAGCCCTGCGGGCGACGGCCGACGACTGACGGCCGCCGTCCTCGCGGTGCCGGCGACGGCGGGGGCGTACGCCGTGCTGCGACGCGCCAGGGCCCGGCTCCGTACCTGAAAGACACCGGCCCGGGTGCCCGACGGCACGCCGACGACGGTGCGGCAGTCGTGAACCCCCGCAACGAACGAGAGGAAACCGAGGCCGATGAAGGTGTCCGACTACATTCTCCAGCGCCTGCGCGAGTGGGAGGTCGAGCATGTCTTCGCCTACGCGGGCGACGGCATCAACGGTCTCCTCGCCGCCTGGGGACGTGCCGACAACGAACCCGAGTTCATCCAGGCCCGCCACGAGGAGATGGCCGCCTTCGAGGCCGTGGGCTACGCCAAGTTCTCCGGCCGGGCGGGGGTCTGCGCGGCTACTTCGGGCCCGGGAGCCATCCATCTCCTCAACGGGCTGTACGACGCGAAGCTCGACCACGTTCCCGTGGTGGCCCTGGTGGGGCAGACGAACCGCAGCGCCATGGGCGGCTCCTACCAGCAGGAGGTCGACCTGCTGAGCCTGTACAAGGACGTCGCCTCGGACTTCTGCACGATGGTGACCGTCCCCGAACAGCTCCCCAACGCCATCGACCGGGCCTTTCGCACCTCGTACGCCAGACGCACGGTGACGGCGGTCATCATCCCGGCGGACGTGCAGGAACTCGACTACACGCCGCCCACGCACGCCTTCAAGATGGTGCCCTCCAGTCTGGGCCTGGGCTCCTCGGCCCCGGTTCCCTCCGACGAGGACGTCGCGCGGGCCGCCGAGGTGCTGAACGCGGGCGAGAAGGTCGCCGTCCTGATCGGGCAGGGCGCCCGGAACGCGCGGGCGGAGGTCGAGGAACTCGCGGATGTGCTCGGTGCGGGAGTGGCCAAGGCCCTGCTGGGCAAGGACGTGCTCTCCGACGAACTGCCCTGTGTGACCGGGGCCATCGGCCTGCTGGGCACCCGGCCGTCGTACGAACTCATGCGGGACTGCGACACGCTTCTGGTGATCGGTTCCAGCTTCCCCTACACGCAGTTCCTGCCCGAACTGGACCAGGCCCGCGCGGTGCAGATCGACATCGACCCGCACATGATCGGGCTGCGGTACCCGTTCGAGGTGAACCTGGTCGGTGACGCGAGGGAGACGATCAGGGAGCTGCTGCCGAGACTGGAGCGGAAGAAGCACGGGGCCTGGCGCAAGAAGATCGAGAAGGACACCGCCCGTTGGTGGGAGGTCATGCGGCGCCGGGCCGCCGTGGAGGCCGACCCGATCAACCCTGAGTACGTCGTGCACTGCCTCGACGCGCTGCTGCCGGACGATCTCATGCTGGCCGCCGACTCCGGCTCCGGCGCCAACTGGTACGCGCGTCATCTGCGGCTGCGCGGCCGGATGCGCGGCTCGCTCTCGGGGACCCTCGCCACGATGGGACCGGGCGTGCCGTACCTGATCGGGGCGAAGTTCGCCCACCCCGACCGGCCCGCGCTGGCCCTCGTCGGGGACGGGGCCATGCAGATGAACGGCATGGCGGAACTCATCACCGTCGCGAAGTACTGGTCGCGGTGGCAGGATCCGCGGCTGGTCGTCGCGGTGCTCAACAACCAGGACCTGAACCAGGTCACCTGGGAGATGCGTGCCATGTCCGGGGCCCCGCAGTTCCTTCCCTCCCAGTCCCTGCCCGACGTGCCCTACGCCGGCTTCGCGCGCTCGATCGGCCTCGGTGGCGTACGGGTGGAGGAACCCGGTGGGGTCGAGGACGCCTGGCGGCAGGCGCTGGCCGCGGACCGTCCCTTCGTCATCGACTTCGTCACCGACCCGGCCGTCCCGCCGATCCCCCCGCACGCCGACCGGGAGCAGGCCGAAGCGGTGGTCTCCGCCATCGCCAAGGGCGACAGCGACCGCGGCGGCATGATCAGGCAGGGACTCAAGGCGAAGGTGCAGGAGCTGCTGCCCGGCCACCACCACCGCGACGATTCCCCGGACGGGCGGGAGAGCTGAGTGAACTCCGTTCCGGCAGGCGGCGAGCCGCTGATCCGCGCGGTCGAAGCCGCCGCGTACACCGTCCCGACCGATACCCCGGAGGCGGACGGCACCCTGGCGTGGGAGTCGACCACCCTGGTGCTCGTGCGGGTGCGCTCCGACGGGGCGACGGGGCTCGGTTACACCTACGCCGAGGTCGCCGCCGCCCGAGTGGTCGACGAGCTGCTGGCCGGTGTCGTGACCGGTCTGCGCGCGTGGGATCCGCCGGGTGCGAACGAGGCGATGAGGCGCGCGGTGCGCAACGCGGGTTTCCCGGGGCTGGTCGCCCGCGCCGTCTCGGCCGTGGACATCGCCCTGTGGGACCTCAAGGCACGCCTGCTGGGGCTCCCGCTCGTGGATCTGCTCGGGGCGTGCGTCCGGGAGGTGCCCGTGTACGGCAGCGGCGGCTTCACCACCTACACCGCCGAGCAGCAGGACCGCCAGCTGCGCGACTGGGTCCGCGGGCAGGGCATTCCCCGGGTCAAGATCAAGATCGGGGAGTCGTGGGGGCGCGCCGGACAGCGCGACCGGGAACGCGTCGCCGCGGCCCGTACGAGCATCGGTGACGCCGCGGAGCTCTACGTGGACGCGAACGGGGCCTACACCCGCAAGCAGGCGGTCCGGCTGGCCCCGTTCCTCGCCGGCGAGGGCGTGCTCTGGTTCGAGGAGCCGGTCTCCTCCGACGACCTGGCGGGGCTGGCCCTGGTCCGGGCCGCGACCGGGGCCGACGTCGCCGCCGGGGAGTACGGCTGCACGTTGTCCTACTTCCGCGGAATGATCGATTCGGGCGCGGTGGACTGTCTCCAGGCGGACGCCACCCGGTGCGGGGGAATCACCGGGTGGCTGCGGGCGGCCTCCCTGGCGGAGGCCGCCGGGCTGCAGATCTCCGGGCACTGCGCGCCCCACGCGCACGCCCACGCCGCGGCAGCCGTGCCCAACCTCCGGCACGTGGAGTGGTTCCACGACCACGTCGGTATCGAGCAGCGTCTTTTCGACGGCGCCCTGGACCCCGGGGGAGGAACGCTCCGGCCGGGCCCCCGGGGCAGCGTCGGCCTGGGCCTGGAACTGCGCGAGGAGGCCGCCGAGCACTGTCGCGTACGGCGGTGATCCCCTCCGCCGCAGGCACCGGCCAGACGAAAGGCCCTAGGGTCTTTCGTCTGGATCAGGCCGGATCAGGGAGCGGGGTCCGGTGCGTGCGATCGCAAGGCGGAGGAGGGAGTCATGGCGGAGCCATGGCGAGTGACGACAACGCGGCGAGCGTGCGCACCGGGGCACGCGAGCCCGGCCTGATCCAGACGAAAGGCCCTAGGTGTGAACCGCTTCCGTCCGCCCCGCGGCGGCACCCCCCAGCCCCATGCGCTGCGCGACTACGCGCTGATCGCCGACGGCGAGCGCGGCGCCCTCGTCGGCCCCCGTGGGGACATCCCGTGGCTGTGCGCGCCGCGCTGGGACTCCGAAGCCGTGTTCGCCGCCCTCGTCGGAGGTGCCGGGCACTACACGGTCACCCCGCGCGGGCGCTTCGTGAGGGGCGGCTACTACCGGGACGGCAGCCTCGTCTGGTGCAACCGGTGGGTCACCGAACGGGGCGTCGTCGAATGCCACGACGCCCTCGTGCTTCCCGGCGATCCGCACCGGGCCGTCCTGTTGCGCCGGATCATGGCCCTGGACGCGCCCGCCGAGCTCGTGGTGTGCCTGGAGCCGTGCGCGGGTTTCGGCACGGAGCCCGCCCGGAGCGTCCACCGGGACGACGAGGGCGTCTGGACCGGGCGGAGCGGCGCCCTGCGGTGGCGGTGGAGCGGGGCGAAGGAGGCGCGGCCCGTGCGCCGGGCGTTCCGGGCCACGGGGCTGACCGCGGAGATCGCGCTGGCCCCCGGAAGGTCCCGCGATCTGGTGCTGGAGATCTGCGACCGGCCGCTCGGCGACCCGGTGGTGGCGTCGCGGGCGTGGGCGGCGACGGAGAACGCCTGGGACGAAGCGGTACCCGTCCTGGCGTCGACGCTCGCGCCCGGGGACGCCCGGCGCTCCTGCGCCGTGCTGCGCGGTCTGACCGGTGCCACGGGCGGGACGGTCGCCGCCGCCACGACGAGCCTGCCCGAACGTGCCGAGGAGGGCCGCAACTACGACTACCGCTACGTGTGGATCCGCGACCAGTGCTACGTGGGGCAGGCCGCGGCGGCCTGCGGCGAACACGCGCTGCTGGACGACGCGGTGCGGTTCGTGACCGCCCGTCTGCACGAGGACGGTCCGCGGCTGTCCCCCGCCTACACCGTGACGGGCGGCCCGGTTCCGGACCAGCGCACCTTGGGTCTGCCCGGCTACCCGGGCGGGTACGACCGGGTCGGCAACCGGGTGAACCGGCAGTTCCAGCTCGACGTCTTCGGCGAGGCGCTGCTGCTCCTCTCATCCGCCCAGCGGCTCGGCCGACTCGACAACGACGGCCGAGGAGCCGCCCGCGTCGCAGCCGAGGCCATCGCCCGTCGCCGGAACGAACCCGACGCCGGAATCTGGGAGTTGGAGAACCGCCGGTGGACCCACAGCCGGCTGATCTGCGCGGCCGGCCTGCGCGCGTCGGCCGGCGTCGCCCCTGCCGGGCGTGCCGCTTCCCTGGCCGCGCTCGCCGACCGGATCGTGGCCGAGACCTCGGCCGTCGGCCTCCACCCCTCCGGCCGCTGGCAGCGCTCCCCCGGCGACCCGCGGGTCGACGCGGCGCTGCTGCTGCCACCGCTGCGCGGCGCGCTGCCGGCCGAGGACCCGAGAACACGGGCGACACTGCGCGCGTACGGGCGGGAGCTGACCACCGGTCACTACGCCTACCGGTTCCGGCACGACGAACGGCCGCTGGAGGAGGCGGAGGGCGCCTTCCTGCTCTGCGGGTACGTCATGGCGCTCGCCGAGCACCAGCAGCGTCACCGGGAAGAAGCCCTGCGGTGGTTCGAGCGCGGTCGTGCCGCCTGTGGCGCGGCGGGGCTCTTCGCCGAGGAGTACGACATCCGCCAGCGGCAGCTCCGCGGGAACCTCCCCCAGGCCTTCGTCCACGCCCTGTTCCTGGAGAGCGCCGCCCGGCTCGCGACGCCTCCGTCCTGAACGGCCCGTCCACGGCGGGACGTGCGGTGGGGCCCGGCGCCTGCGCCGCCGGAGGACTCTCACCCGTTCGGCAGCGAATCCCCCGCGGTCCGGTTTCGTTCATACCGGTGGAGAACCGGTGCCCCGGCCCGTCACCCGCCGCCGCATCGTCCGGCGGGGTCGGCGCGAGCCCCTCCCCCGTCGGGTCGCCGGCGTTTCCGTGCCACCGGGCGCCATCGGTACGTCGTGACGGCCAATCAGCTCACAGGCAGGTTTCCGACCGATCGCAAGAGGCTACCCAGCAGGCGCGACGGTGGGCCCGGCCACTGCCGCCACCCGGAACCGCGGAGGCACCATGGCACGGCTGGCACACCCACGGGAGACCCTCCCGGAGGAGGACGTGGCCGACAACCCCCGGATGCGGGCGGGCTGTCGGATCCGGGAGATCCTGACGACGACCGATCACAAGACGATCGGCAACATGTACCTCGTCACCTCGTTCGCCTTCTTCCTGTTCGCCGGGGCGCTGGCGATGATCATGCGTGCCGAGCTGGCGCGGCCGGGCATGCAGATCCTGGACCCGACCCAGTACAACCAGTTGTTCACCGTGCACGGCACGATCATGATGCTGCTGTTCGCGACGCCCACCTTCGCCGGGTTCGCGAACGCCGTCATGCCGCTGCAGATCGGCTCGCCCGACGTGGCGTTCCCCCGGCTCAACGCGCTGACCTACTGGCTGTTCCTCTTCGGGGGCCTGATCGTCGTCAGCGGACTCATCGTGCCCGGCGGTGCCGCCTCCTTCGGCTGGTTCGCCTACGCCCCGCTGAACAGCGCCATCCGCTCGCCCGGGGCCGGGGGCGACCTGTGGGCGATGGGGCTGGTCCTGAGCGGCATCAGCACCACTCTGGGATCCGTGAACTTCATCGCCACGATCGTCTGTCTGCGCGCCCCGGGCATGACGATGTTCCGCATGCCGATCTTCACCTGGAACGTCCTCTTCACCTCGCTCCTGGTGCTGCTGGCGTTCCCCGTGCTGACGGCGGCCCTGCTGGCGCTGATGGCGGACCGCAAGTTCGGTGCGCACGTCTACGATCCCGCCAACGGCGGGGCCCTGCTCTGGCAGCACCTGTTCTGGTTCTTCGGGCACCCCGAGGTCTACATCGTCGCGTTGCCCTTCTTCGGCGTGGTGACCGAGATCCTGCCGGTGTTCAGCCGAAAACCCGTCTTCGGCTATGTCGGGATGGTGGGCGCCACCATCGCCATCACCATGCTCTCGGCCAGCGTCTGGGCCCACCACATGTTCGCCACGGGAGCCGTCCTGCTCCCCTTCTTCTCGCTCATGTCGTTCCTGATCGCGGTGCCGACCGGGGTGAAGTTCTTCAACTGGATCGGCACGATGTGGAACGGAAGCCTCTCGTTCGAGACCCCGATGCTCTGGGCCCTGGGTTTTCTCGCCACTTTCCTGCTCGGCGGGCTGAGCGGGGTCCTCGTCGCCTCACCGCCCCTGGACTTCCACGTCACCGACAGCTACTTCGTCGTCGCCCATCTGCACTACGTGCTGTTCGGCACGATCGTCTTCGCCATGTTCGGCGGCTTCTACTTCTGGTGGCCCAAGATGACCGGGAAAATGCTCGACGAACGGCTCGGCGCAATCCACTTCTGGACCCTGTTCGCCGGTTTCCAGATCACCTTCCTCGTCCAGCACTGGCTCGGCGAGAAGGGAATGCCCCGCCGGTACGCGGACTACCTCGCGGCCGACGACTTCACCGTGCTCAACACCGTCTCCTCGGCAGGCTCCTTCCTGCTCGGAGTCTCCACCCTGCCCTTCCTCTACAACGTCTGGAGGACCGCCAGGTACGCCCCCGAGGTGAAGGTGAACGACCCCTGGGGATTCGGCCGTTCACTCGAATGGGCCACCTCCTGTCCCCCGCCGCGGCACAACTTCGAGGCGTTGCCACGAATCCGTTCCGACTCGCCCGCCTTCGATCTGAACCATCCCGAGGTGCTCGGCCCCGGAGCGGCGGAGAGCGGCGGCACGCCGACCCCGGACACGCTCGGGGGGCGGGGCGAATGAAACCGGAAGCCCAACTCTTCGCCGGTGTGGCCCTGTTCTTCCTGGTCACCGATGTCGTCTACGCCTGCTTCGCGCGCGAACCCGTCGGTGTCGCGGTCCTGACCGTCTCCTTCCTCATGTCGGCGCTCATCGCCTTCTTCTGCGGGACGAACCATCGCAGGAAGGGTGCGAGGCCCGAGGACCGCCCGGAATCGGAGATCCGGGAACGTTCCGGTCCCATGGGCTTCTTCCCCCCGTACAGCATCTTTCCGGTGGTCGTCGCCGTGGGGGCGGCGCTGATCGGCCTGGGCGTGGTCTACGCGCTCTTCCTGTTCCTCCTCGGTCTCGGGATCACCCTCGCCGGGGTGCTCGGCATGACGTTCCAGTTCGCCGGGCGGGAGGACGACTAGTGCTGTGGCAGGGCCGTCCGGCACGGCCTTCGCGGACCGGCCCCGGGGGGCGTGTTCCTACCGTTCCTCCGGCTCGCCCACCGGGTCCTTGAGCCTCTCCGAGATCTCGGCCCGCTGTTCCTCGGTCGTCGGCATGTCGACCCGGTCGCGGTAGTACCAGCGGCTCAGCAGGGAGCGGAGCCGGGCCCGGCGCGTCGCCCGGCCGCCGGGCGCGGCGAGCGGCAGGGGAACGTCCCTCACCAGTGCCCGGTGACGTCGGGCACCGTCGAGCTGCCGACGGCTTTCGCTGATCGCGCCGTAGACGTTCTGCTCGATCTGCCCCGTCTCCAGCCCCTCCCGCATGAGTTGACGCTCGCGCGCCTGCAGGGCGAGACACACCCGTTTGGTGACGAGGTAGGCGATCACCGGCGCGAGGACCAGCGCGATCCGGAGAATCCACGTCAGTGTTTCCACCGAGACGCGGAAGACGAGGGCCGTGACGTCGTTGCCGCCCGCCAGCAGCAGGACCGCGTAGAAGACGACGGCCCCCGCTCCCAGGCCGGTGCGCGTGGGACGGTCCCGCGGCCTGTCGCACAGGTGGTGTTCCATGTCGTCGCCCGTGACCCACTTCTCGAAGAAGGGATAGAGGTAGAGGACCAGGAAGACCAGGCCGGGCAACAGCACCGCGGGGACGAGCACGTTCCACATGAGCGTGTGTCCCGCCACCGTGTTCTCCCACGGGGGCATGAGGCGCAGCGCGCCTTCCAGGAATCCGACGTACCAGTCGGGCTGGGAGTCGAGGGAGACCTGATCCGCCCGGTAGGGGCCGTAGCTCCAGACCGGATTGATCTGGGCGGTGGCGCCGAGCCAGGCGGTGACCCCGGCGACCATCAGGCTCAGCCCCGTCGACTTGGCGGCGAAGTGCGGAACCATCGGCTGCCCCACCGCGTTGCGGTTGGTCCTGCCGGGAGCCGCCCACTGGGTGTGTTTCAGGTAGACGACCATCACCAGGTGGAGCAGCACCAGGGCGATGAGGAGAGCGGGGACGAAGAGGACGTGGACGATGTAGAGGCGCGGGAGGATGACATGGCCGGGGAACGAACCGCCCCACAGGAAATGGCTCAGGTACGTGCCCACGACGGGGAGGGAGGTCACGATGGTGTTCGCGGTGCGCATGCCCGTTCCGGACAGCAGGTCGTCGGGCAGGGAGTAGCCGCAGAAACCCTCCAGGAGGGCGAGGAGGAACAGCGTCACGCCCACCGTCCAGTTGACCTCCCGGGGCCGGCGGAACGCGCCGGTGAAGAACACCCGGAGCATGTGCACGCCCAGGGCCGCGACGAAGAGCAGCGCCGCCCAGTGGTGCATCTGCCGGATCAGCAGTCCGCCCCGCACGTCGAAGCTGATGTGCAGGGTCGAGGCGTATGCCTGGGAGACCGGCAGACCGTGCAGGGGAGCGTAGGAGCCGAGGTAGGGCCCCGATTTCATGCCGGGGTCGAAGAACAACGTCAGAAAGCTTCCGGTCAGCACCAGGACGACCAGGCTGTACAGCGCCAGCTCCCCCAGGAGGAACGACCAGTGGTCCGGGAACGCCTTGCGCATCATCCCCCCGGCCACCTCCGAGAGGGGTGTCCGGCGGTCGGCCGCGACGTAGGCCTCCCGGACGGTCCGGCGTGCCCTCTCCTTGAGCATGCGTCTGCGGCTGGGGAACAGAAGCACCGGTCAACTCCTCTTCGGCTTGCGGGTGGCACACCGAGAAGCGCGCCCACGGCACACACCGCGCCACTGCGCACTATGGGGGCCGCCCGGCACGTACCGCCGCATTACGCAGATCAGGGGCACGGCGCTCACACAAAAAGCTGCCACAGGGCTCCGGTCCCGGACAGCGCGCGCAGGGGCATCCGCCCGGCCGGAGACACCGGCGCCGTGGACGCACACGGCGGGTGGTGTTCCCGCGGTCGGCACGCCGGGTGCTCAGGGGCGCCGGTTGCGCCATGCGCGCAGGGCGACTCCTCCGGCGGCGAGCGCGGAGAGGGAGCAGATCGGCCGGGCGTGCCGGGAGAGCCACATCTGCGCGCAGCGGCCGTGGGCCCGGTCGTCGAACACGCCGTGGGCGCCGTAGTCGCGTGCGGTGGCGCCCGCTCCGTCCAGCGGTTGCCAGAGGTTGTCGGGCCGATGGGCCGGGGCGGTTTCTCCGGTCTGCTGCGAGTCGTAGCCGGTGCGTGCGAGATAGCGGTCCAGCAGCCCGGCGGCGACCTTGTCGGCCAGGATGGTGGCCACGGTCGACGCCCCCACGTAGTACTGCTTGCGTCGGGGGTGGTCGGCGGCGTGCACCACGGCGCGGGCGGCGACCTCCGGCTGGTAGATGGGTGGAACGGGCTGCGGGTGCCGGGGCAGCCGGGACAGGCTCCAGGAGAACTGCGGTGTGTTGACCGCCGGCAGTTGCACCGCGGTGATCCGTACGCCGCTCCGTCGGTGCATGAGCTCGGTGCGGACCGAGGACGTGAATCCGTTCACGGCGTGCTTGGCCCCGCAGTACGCCGACTGCAGCGGGATGGAACGCACTGCCAGCGCCGACCCCACCTGCACGATCGTGCCGCTGTCCCGGGGCAGCATCCGCGCCAGTGCCGCGCGCGTGCCGTTCACGTATCCCAGGTAGCTGACCTCGGTGACGCGCCGGAACTCCTCCGGACCGATCTCGGTGAACGGCGCGAACACCGACACGAAGGCCACATTGACCCACACGTCGACAGGACCGAGGACGCTCTCGATGCGCTCGGCCGCAGCGTGCACGGCGGTGTGATCGGCCATGTCCGCCGGGACGACGAGTGCCTCGGCCCCCAGTTCCCGCAGTTCGTCCGCCGCGGCGCGCAGCCCCGTCAGTCCTCGCGCGACGAGCCCGACCCGGTCACCCCGGCGGGCGAACTCCCGGGCGGTCGCACGCCCGATCCCGGCACTCGCTCCGGTGACGACGACCGTCCTGGGCATGAGAAGCACCTTTCTTCACGACGGGGGAGCGCCGGGCCCGGCTTCCCGCGCTGCGGGAGAGGGGCCGCCCCGGGCCCGCCCCCGTTCCGGGATCCGCGGGAGAACACACTGGACGCACCGCTCGTCCGGACCGCGCGATCTGCGGCGCGGACGCGATTCTCGACTACCCGCTCCCGCGCACGTCCCTTACCCGCTCCCGCGCACGTCCCTGCCCCGGGCGGCAGAACGTACCGCAATGGCCGAGCAAGGCCCTCGTGCCGTGGCGGGCTCCGCCTCCCCGCCCCGAAGAGGCCGTACGGACCCGTCCGGCGGGCCGCGGCGTCCGCTTCGCGACGGAACCGGAAGTGGGAGTATGGAGAACGTGGGGCGTCCCGCGAGGGGCGCCGAAGCGAGAGGAGGGCTTCTCCATGTCCGACTCCGAGTTCTACCGCCGTGACCGGCCCGAGAACGCCGAGCTTCCCGAGGACCGGCCCCGTGGAGGCGGGCCGGAAGATCCGTCCCCCAAGCACCGGTCTCCGTGGGTGTGGATCGTCGTGGTCGTGATCATCGTGCTGGTGGTCGCCATCGTGGTGCCGCTGATCTGAGTCGGGGCGACGGAGCCGGCACTGCAGGCTCCCGGGGTCCGTGCGAGACCGTCTCCCCCGGCAGACCGCACGCCCGGCCGTACCGGTCGATGCCGCGGGGTCATTTCTGACTGCATGTCAAACTCCTTTGGTCACTGGGACATCGACTCCATTCGCGCGAACACGCTGGTGTCCAGACGCGCGAGGAGGTCTGCCGGGCTCCGATAGGTCTCGACCGCCCCGGCCTCTTCGAGGGCCGCTCGGGAGACCCCTCCGGTGAGCAGGGCGACGGGGGTCACGCCCGCTCCGGCCGCTGCACGCATGTCCCAGACGGAGTCCCCCGTGCAGACCGTCCGGTCGCCGGTCCCGCCGACGATCTCCATGGCCCGGCGGAAGGGCTCGGGGGCGGGCTTCCCCTCCCCCACGTCGTCCGCGCTCGTCGCCCCCGCGATGGCGTCGTCGGCGTCGAGTGCCCGGCGCAGCGCGGCAAGTTCACGGTCGGACGCCGATGTGGCCAGCACGACCTTCCAGCCCCTCGACGCCAGGGCACGCAACAGGTCGGCCGCGCCGTCGAGGGCGGGCAGCCGCTCGAAACAGGTGGCGTAGAGCGCGGTGTGGGCGTCGCTGATACGGGTGTCCTGCTCGCGGTCCCGGTCCGTTCCGAGGAGATGGTCGAGGAGGTCCGCCGGGCCGAGGCCGATGGCGTCGTGCACCGCGGTCATCGGCACCGTGTGCCCGGCCTGCCGCAATGCCTCCCACCACGCGGTCACGTGCAGGTAGTTGGTGTCCACGAGCGTGCCGTCGACGTCGAACAGGGCGGAGCGGGTCATGGTGGTACGCCTTTCGTCGGGCGGGGCGGCGGCTCGTGGTGCGGTCGGCGGGCTCGCACTCCGCACGACCACCGCGCCGCCCCGCCCGGCCCGGGAACGATCTCCTGCGGCCGCCGTCGACGCGGACAGGGGAACCTCCGTGGGCCCGTGCCCGTGAGGGGCCGCGCGGCGGCCGTCCGCGTCGGCTCCGAGGCGGGAGATCCGCGGTTCAGCGGCCGAGCGCCTCGCGCAGTTGTTGCTTGTTCATGGACGAACGGCCTTCGATGTGCTTCTTCTTCGCCTCCTCGTACAGCTGGTCGCGCGTGGGGCCCTGGGATCCGCCGTGGGAACGTTCCCCGCCGCGCTGGGAGGAGGATTTCGGGTCACGGGTGGAGGTTCTGCTCGACGTGCGGGCCTCACCCGACCGTGCGCGTTCCTTGTTCACCACACGTGCGGCGAGTTCCTTCGCGCGTTCCTTCGAAGCTCCGCGCTCCTCGGCGCTTTCCTTGACATGCTCGTACTGGCGCTCACGCTTCTTGCTCGATCCGGCCGGCATGACAGCTCCTGGGGTTGGCCGCGGCACGGAATTCGGCCGCGGCGACGGGAGGGGGACTCCTTCCCATTGCACGCGCGATGCCTGTCCCACGCCACAGGAACTCGGGCCCGTGACGTGGGAATCGTTGGGCCGATCACGTGGTCGGGGAACGCCGGGACCGAACCGCGGTGCGTCCGGTCCTCCCTGCGATCCCCGGCCTCGGCGTCCCCACCACACCGCGCCGATGCCCCCTGAAGGAACTAATTTTGGTAGGGAGAGCGAAATCCCCCATCGGAGGAGTCGTAATGACTCACGGAAGCGGCAAGGACAAGATCAAGGGCAAGGCGAAAGAAGCCTTGGGCAAGTTGACGGGCAACCGGCGCAAGGAAGCCGAGGGCAGGATCGAGCAGGCCAAGGGCGAGGCGAAGAAGAAGATGAGTGGCGGCATCGACCGCACTCCGCCGCAGGTGCCGCCTGCCCGCTAGGGCGTGTTTCCGTCGTGTGACCGGAGGCGGCCTGCGGGGTGGGAGAACTGCCCGACGAGGCCCGCCCGGCCTTGAGGAGAATACGGGCCGTTCGCCGCTTCGGGGAACGAGTCCGCTTTGCGCTGCGCGAGGTGGCCGACAGGTGTTCCGGCAAGAAGCACGGCGGATCGCGCGGCGATTCCCGCGGCGAGAAATCGATTCCGCCGCGGTGCGATTCCTGCTCGACGCCCACGAGAGGGTGAATCACCCATGACCGAAGGAAACAAGCTGTTGCTCGCCGCGGCACTGGCGGGCGGCTACGTCCTGGGGCGCACCAAGAAAGGACGCCTCGCTCTCACCGCGGCTTCCTACCTGGCAGGACGCCGGCTCGGGATCGATCCGCGGAGCCTCGTGACCCAGGGCGTGAAGAAGCTCGGGGAGATTCCGCAGGTCGCGGATTTGGGCGACCAACTGCGCGGAGAGCTGATGACGGCCGGCCGCGAGGCCGTTTCCACGGCTGCCGACCGCCGTCTCTCCGCACTCGCCGATTCCGTCCGGGAACGAACCCTCCGGCTGGAGAACGCCGGCGGGGACGAGGAGGAGGACGAGGAGGAATACGAGCCGGAGGAGGACGAGGAGGCGGAGAAGGAGGAGAAGGAGCCGCGCGGTCGCGGTTCGCGCAGCGGGGTGGGGCGGGGCAAGGGAAATCGCACCCCGGCGAAGTCCTCCTCCGCTCGCGCGGAAGGAGAGGACGCCGAGAAGACGGGCGGACGCAAGCGGGGACCGGCCAAGAAGACGACACCTTCCAGGAAACCCCCGACGAAGGGGAAAGCCACCGGGAAGGCCGCGCCGCGGGAGAAGTCCTCTTCCGCCGGGAAGAAGACATCGTCCCGCACCGAGCACCGAAGGTGACCAGTCATGACACAACGGCAGCAGGAGACCGCGGAGTCGGGGCTCGACCGGCTCCGTGACGAGCTGGCGGACTACCTGACGGCTCGAATCGGAGATCTGGCGGAGCGGGCGAGCGACAAGCTGTTCGACGTGACGGACCAGTTGACCGACGTCGCGGCCAACGGCGGGGTGCTCTCCCGCGTGGGAGCGGGCCTCCTCGGCGGAGACTCCCCCGTCAAGGCGGTGTTGTCCGGGACGGCGAAGGGGGTCAAGGACAAGCTCCTGGCCAAGGTGAAGGGCTCCTCCTCCGTCGGCAGCGGAAGCGGACCGGGAGACCGGAAGGTCACCAACATGGTCGAAGTGATCGACGTGGGCGTTCCCCTGCGCACGGCCTACGACCACTGGACGCAGTACGAAAGGTTCAGCAGGTTCACCAAGGGTGTGCGCAACGTCTCGATGGCCGACGAGACGACGAGCGACTGGAAGGTCAAGGTGGGCCCCTCGACGCGGGGCTGGAAGGCGACCGTCCGGGAGCAGGTTCCCGACGAGCGCATCGTCTGGAATTCCGAGGGGAGCAAGGGCTCGACACGGGGCGCCGTGAGTTTCCACGAACTGACCCCCGGGCTGACCCGCATCGTGCTGGTCGTCGAGTACTACGCGTCCGGGCTGTTCGAGAAGACGGGAAACCTCTGGCGCGCCCAGGGCCGGAGGCTGCGGCTGGACCTCAAGCACTTCCAGCGCTACGTCACCCTCACCGAGGAAACGCCCGAGGGCTGGCGGGGCGAGATCCGGGACGGCGAGGTCGTACGGACCCACGAAGAAGCCGTTGAGGACGAGGAAGCGCAGAGGGACGAAGAGCCCGGGGAAACGGACGAGGAAGACGAGGAGGACGAAGCGGGCGAGAAGGGCGAGCCCGACGAGGAGGACGAGGAACCGGAGGCGGATGACGAATGGGAGGAGGACGACGCCGAGGAAGCCGAGGACGAGGAGGAGGACGCGGAGGACGAGGAGGAATGAGGCCGCCCGGCCCGGCGGGGGCGCCCCCGGCTCCCCCGCCCCCCTGGCGCCCCCGCGTGCCCGGTTCCCCCGCGTGACTCCGCTGTCCCGCAACCACCGGAGTGGCGCCGCGACCCGGACGTTTGGGGATCGTACGCGCATGGCAAACGCCTGCCATGCGGCCTTCAACGAGAAGTACGGAATTCACCGGCCCCGGTCCGTGCGGTGGCACGGTGAGGGGTGGCACCGCCCGCGCCGAGCGGCTTCTCCTGCGGTGCCTCGACGCGCTGGGCCGTGCGGAGAAGCTCGATGCGGTGTCCTTCCCGCTGCGCCGGGTGGTGCGAGGGCTGCCCCTGGGTCTCTCCCGCGATGTCCTGCACGGTCTGCCGATCGGGCATCCGCTGCACCCCGCCCTCGTGCAGGTCCCCATGGGCGCGTGGCTGTCGGCGGCGGTGCTGGACTTCGTTCCCGGAAGCCGTCGCGGTGCGCGGGTGCTGGTGGGCGTGGGGGTCCTCGGAGCGGTGCCCGCGGCACTGGCCGGCTGGGTGGACTGGGCGGAGCAGCACCCGGAGCAGATGCGCACCGGCTTGGTCCACTCGGCGTCCGTCACCACCGCCGTCGCGTTGTACGCCGGTTCGTGGGCGCACCGCGGCCGGGGCGGCCGTCCGGTCCTGGCGAGGGCGCTCGGGTTCGCGGGGCTGTGTGCCGTCGGTGTCGGCGGGCTGCTGGGCGGCCACCTCGCCTACCGGCAGGCGGCCGGGTCCAACAAGACCGAACCGGTCGCGCACCTGCTGGAAGAGGGCTGGCATCCCGTGGGCGAGGTGGAGGACTTCCCGGTGGGCGTGGCGGTCCGTCGGGAGTTGGGAGAGGTGCCCCTTCTGGTGTTCCGGGAGCGGGACGGGCGGGTGCATGTCCTCGCCGAGCGCTGCAGTCATTTCTCGGGGCCCCTGTCCGAGGGCAGGATCGCCGACGGGTGCGTGGAGTGCCCCTGGCACGGCAGTGTCTTCCGGCTGTCGGACGGCGCCAACGTGCGCGGCCCGGCCACCGCTCCGCAGCCGACCTTCCGCGTCCGGGTGGATCACGAGGGCATCGTGCGGGTGCGGGTGCGGTTGCCCGGTGCGGGTCCGGGCGGCCGATGACCCGGCGGCGACCACCGGTTCCCTCCGGCCGCGGCGGAGCACCGCGCGGTCTCATTCGGCGCGGTCTCATTCGGGAGGAGGCAGCAGGGTTCCGAGCGGACCGAGGTCCAGGTTGAGGTCGCTCATCGAGAGGCCGTACCGGGCGCAGAGTTCGGTCATGCGGTCGTGCAGGATCATCAGTGTCATCCCCAGTCGTTCCTCCTGTTCCTCCGTGAGGTCCCCCGCATCGACCCTGCGCAGGGCCTGGCGTTCCATGAGCTGTCGCAGCAACTCGACGAGGGTGAGGACGAGTTTGACGAGGTCGCGTTCCACCGTGTCGGGGTCCGCGATCACCCTGTGGACCGGTTGCCGAGGGCTGCTCGGTGCGTCCTCCCTCGTGGCGGCCAGGGACCGGAGTGCGCGGTCGGCGGCTTCGGTGATCTCGTCGAGGCGGCTGCGGGGCCGGTGCTCCTCGCCGGTCATCGTCGTCTCCTACGAGTGCGGTCGGATGTTCCACGGTGCGGGGTTCTGCTCGCTGATGGAAACCATCAGGGTGCGCAGGGATATGCGTACGAGGTCGATGTCGGCGATCGACAGCACGATGTCCCCGGTGAGGACGGCACCTCCGCCGAGCAACCGGTCCAGCAGGTCGATCAGCGCCACTTGACGGTCGGGAAGCGGTTCCCCGGCGGGGACCGGCAGACCTTCCACGGGCCTCACGGCGCTTCCTCCTCCCGGTCCTCCGGGGTGTCGGGGGCAGCGAACGAGTACGGGGCCCACGGGCCCGTGATCTCGACGTGCACGCCCGTGAGTCCCTCCGCCGCGCGTGCGACACCGGCCCGGAACTCCTCGGTGTGCCGCAGCGGGACCAGGTAGGCGTCGTTGGTGACGTTCTCTCCCCTCCTGGGTGCGATCCCGCCCTGCTGCGGGCGGTGTCTGACCCGGCCGACCGCGTAGGGCCGGGCGGCGGACTCGATGCGTTCGGCCGCTTGTCCGGCGTGGTGGTAGGCGTCCTCGCGGGCGCTGCGCTGGGCCCTGCGGCGGTTCAGGTAGGCCCGTCCGGGGCTCGGTTCCCCGGCGGGCGGCCGGGTTCTCGGGGGCTGGGCCGCCGGTTCGTCGACGAAGACCTTGACGCCCCATTCGGCACGACAGGCCAAGTCGTCGAGCCGGGAATCGAACGCGTCGCACCGGCCCTCGAGCACGGAACGCACGCGCTCGTCGTCCAGATACACCGTCACCAGCCGGAGCGGCAGGACGGTCGTGCGTTCCGCGAGCGCCTCGATCACCCGGTGGTGGGCGCGGGCCGTGGCCTCCAGCCAGTCCAGGTCCTCCAGGCGCGACCGCAGGTCGGCCTCCCCGAATTCGTTTCCGGAGACCGGGCTCACGGCGACCGCCAGACCGGCGCAGGATTCCGAACGCACCAGGTGGACCGGCGCCCCGGACACCCCGGAGAGGTCCGTCAGCGTTTCCTCCAGTGCCGGGGCGTCCCGCGCGACCGCGTACGCGTAACTGACGACGGCGGTCATGGCTCGTCCCGTTCGTCGGCCGGTTCGGGCCGCTCGTCGTGGGGGGCGTCGTGGGAAGGTGCGTCGGCGGGTTCCGCGCGCCCGTCCGGCAACGCCCCCGGCTCCCGGCGCAGCGCCTCGACCTCGGCGCGCAGGCGTCTGTTCTCCTCGGTGAGCGAGCGGTATCCGTCGTGGGCGCGCGAGGACAGCGACGGGTCGTGCTCCCACCAGTCGATGCCCATTTCCTTGGCCTTGTCCACCGACGCGACCAGCAGGCGCAGTTTGATGGTGAGCAGTTCGATGTCCAGGAGGTTGATGCGTATGTCGCCCGCGATGACGATGCCCTTGTCCAGGACCCGCTCCAGGATGTCGGCGAGATTGGTCGAGGACTGCTGGGCGTAGGGTCCGGGGCCGGTCCGGGACGGCAGGCCCCCCAGACTCCTGGCAACGGGTTCGGTCACGGTCGCCGCACCTCGATTCCCTGCTCCTCCGTCGCGCCGGCGAACGCGTCGGTCCGGGTTCCCGCCGGGTGGCGGGGGCCTCGGTCAGCCGGTGCTCCCTCGCGTCCGGGCCCTGATCTCGTCCAGCCTGTCCAGCAGTTCGTCCTCGCGCCGGTCGAAGGTGTCCTCATCGATCTCTCCCGACAGCAGCCGTCGTTCGAGCCCGGCGAGTTCCCGCTCGACCGGACCGGGGTCGTAGTACTCGTCCTCCGCCGCCTCGACGACGCGTTCGATCACCCAGACCGCTCCGCGCACGGGCGCCAGGGGAAGAGTGACGAGCTGGGTGAGCAGTCCCATCGCGCCTCCTAGACGAAGCTGTACGGGGCCAGCGGGCCGCGCAGCCGCAGCTCGTAGTCGGGGCCGAGTTCCTCCGCGAGGCCCTGCTCGGCGGCGAGGAAGGGCTTCTCCTCGTCCCTGTCCACCAGGAAGGACGCGTTGAGGAAGTCGTCACCCGTCGGCCGGGACACATGGTGCTCCCGCGCGAAACCGCGCAGTGCCTCCACGATCCCGTCGGTTGTCCGGCCCTGTCTGGCCTGCACTTCTCCGGCCACCAGCTCCCCCAGCGCGAGCGGCAGTTGCGGGCCGCCGCGGCCGCTCCTGATCTCTTCGTTGAGTCTGTTCGCCTCTTCGGACTCACGGAGGATCTGCCGCAGCAGCGCGTCCTCGTCCTGCGCGGCCTTCAGGTTGTACTCGACGCAGCCTTCCAGTGCCCGGAGGCGTTCGAGGAACTGCTCGGTGCGTTCCTCCAGCACCGCCCGCACCGCCTCGTCGTCCGTCGTGGTGAAGCCGAACTGCAGCGGAAGAACCGTGCCCTCGCCCATCAGGTGCTCCTGGACCGCCTGGTGAGCGGCGAGGTCCCGGCGTTTGGGGCGCAGCCCCTCCGGGGCGTCGCTGACGACGGCGGACAGCTTCTCCCCGTGCACGGTGCGGAGTTTCTCCGGCGGATTCCCCACCCCTGTCAGGCCGTTCAGGCGCTGGGGATGTGTCCTGGCGACGATGGCGTAGACGTACACGGCCATGACTCACTCCTTCCGGCGCCGGGCGGCGGGCCGACGTCGCGGCCGTTCCTGCCGCTCCTCGAGCTCCTCGGTTTCCTCGTCGTCCTCGCCCCCGCCTCCCCTGAGGACATCGCTCAGGACTTCGGCCGCCCCGCTCAGGGCGCCCTTCGCCTTGCCGTGGGAGCCGCCCTCGGTCACGCCCTCGGTCACCTCTCCGACCAGGTCGGTCAGCTTGGAGGGGGCCTTGCGCCCCGCTTCCAGGTCGAGGCGGTTGCACGCCTCCGCGAAGCGCAGATAGGTGTCCACGCTGGCCACGACGACGCGGGCGTCGATCTTGAGGATCTCGATGCCCACCAGTGAGACCCGGGCGAAGACGTCGATGACGAGGCCGCGATCGAGGATCAGATCGAGAATGTCGTAGAGATTGGCAGAGCCTCCGCCCCCGCCTCCCATGGCGACGGTTCCTCCGCCTTGCGGCACCACAGTCATGGGGTGCCTCCCTTCAGTGGCTCGCCCCGACCCGGGTGCGGCCGTTTCGTCCTTCCTTCGCGTACCGGCGGCATCCGGCGTTCAGCCGTTGCGGTCCACCTGTCCCCGCGTGTAACGGCGGGTGCGCTCGTACTCCACCAGCTCGCCTTTCTCGTCCAACAGCACCCGGTAGCTCGCCATGATGCTCGTGGTGCTGGGGACGCGTTCCAGTTCCAGGACTTCTATGTCCGCCTGCCAGCCGTCGTCGGTCGGTCTGACGGCCGATACCGACTCCGGGGCCCTGCCCAGCAGCCCTCGCAGCTGCTCGGCCGCGCGTCGCATGGCCTGGGGTGCGGAAACGCCGGGCGCTGCGCGTTCGGCTTCGCTCCTGCGGCCTTCGTCGGATCCGTCGCCAGCTTTCCTGCCCGTCTTCCTGCCGGACGGACGCCGGGGACGCCCGGTCTCTTCTTCTTCGGCTGCGGCCATGTTTTTACTCTCCGAAGGCGGAGACGACATGCTGCCCTGTGGTGCCCTCGTCGTACCGAGAGCGCCATTTCATGATATAGGCCTTTTGTGGGAGTCTCGCTCGCAGGCTTCCCGACCGGACGCGGGAAGGGCCCGTGCCTCGCGTCACGGTCCGTACGGGCCGTGGCGGACGCCGCACGAAGGGTTCGTCCGGGCGGGTCTCCGGTCCGGGCCGGGATGTGCCGCGACGGGCGGCGGTCCCGTCACCCTCGGGTGATGCCGACGCACTCGCGGACAGTGGCGCGCAGGCTGCCCGTGCGGCGCAGCAGCTCGCGCTGGGTCCGGGCGCCCGTCCCCCGGGCCAGGAGGGACCTCAGCGCTCCTTCGACCGGGTCCAGGTCCCCGTAGGCGTCCAGGGCCTCGCGTACGTGTTCCAGCAGGGCGCCCACCACTTCCGGAGCGGGCCGGGGCCGCATGGTGCGGGGGTGGAGCAGATCGTCCTCCAGCCCCCACCGGCCGGCCTGCCAGGCGGCCATCCGCAGGAGCCCCGCGCCGAACCGGGCCGGGGGCTCACCGGTCCGCCACTGCCGGGCCGCCGTCTCCACCAGACCGCGGACCAGGGAGGCGAGCAGGGCCGTGTCCCCCGCGTGGAGGCAGACGTCGGCCACCCTGATCTCGACCGTGGGGTAGCGGTGCGACAGCCGTGCGTCGAAGTAGACCATCCCCTTGTCGCGCAGCACCCCCGTGTCGAGCAGTTCCCGCACGTGCGCGTGGTAACGCTCGGCGCTCCCGAACGCCTCCACCGGGCCGGCCGACGGCCAGCGGTCCCAGACCCTGCTCCGGTAGCTGCTGTACGAGCTGTCGCGGCCCTGCCAGAAAGGCGAGTTGGCGCTCAGGGCCAGCAGCACGGACAGCCACGGGCGCGCCCGGTCCAGCACGCCGACGCCTTCGTCGTCCGAGGCCACGGCCACGTGGACGTGGCATCCGCAGGTCAGTTGTTCCTGCGCGGTCAGGCCGAATCGCCGCTCCAGCCATTGGTACCGTTCGCCCGTGCCGATCGACGGACCGACGGGCAGCGGCGAGGTGGCCAGCGCGGCCACGGCGGCGCCCGAGTCCGCGGCGTGTTCGGCGGCCTCGGCGCGGCAGCGGACGATCTCCTCCGCCAAGTCGTGCATCGAGGTCTGCGGGGTCGTGGCGAACTCCAGCTGCTGGCGGTGGAGTTCGGATTCGAAGACCGAATCGCCCCGGGTCCGGCAGCCCGCCCTGGCCAGCACCGCCGTCGACAGGGCCTGGGCCTCGCCTCTCTCCGCGTCCACGAGAAGGAGTTCTTCCTCGACGCCCACGGTCCGCACGACGCCATACCTCCGCTCGCAGATGCCTTTTTCAAGCATCCACCGGAATCGGCCCCGCCGCCTCCCTGCCGAGGTCCGCCGCACCGTCCCGCGCACGGACCTCCCCGGGCCCGCCCGGCGGAAGGCCGCACGGTCTTCCCGGGCCTCCGGAGCCCCGTCCCGGGGCCGGTCCTCAGGCGGCCACCGGCTCGAAGGGAAGGAGTTCGTCGGTGCCCGGCTGCACCACTCCGTAGCTGCTCTCCGGCACCTCGTTCCAGAGGCCGGGCAGGTCTCCCAGCGGTTCGGAAACCACCAGCCGCGTCTCGTCGGACATGCCCCTCAGGACTTCCAGGTCGGGGTGGAGTGCTCGCACGCTGTCCACCCGGCGGCTGTAGAAGAGCGACCTGGATTCGCGGCTGCTCGAATAGCGGAAGGTCCACAGCCGTTCCCCGTCGGACACCGCCACCGTCATCTGGAGCGGATGCTCCACCCCCGCCCGCCGGCCAACCTGTTCGACGAAGCCCGCCATCCGGGCCACGGCACCGGGCGCGTCCTGGTCCAGACCGAACGTGACGGCCAGGTAGAACATCACTTCCGAGTCGGTGGAGCCTTCGAGCGCGGAGAAGAGCGAGGGGTCGACGGCGAGGGCGAGTTCCCGGCGCAGCCTGGGAAAATCGGTGATCGCGCCGTTGTGCATCCACATCCAGCGGCCGTGCCGGAAGGGGTGGCAGTTGGTCTGCTGCACGGCCGTTCCCGTCGAGGCGCGCACATGGGCGAAGAACAGTGGCGAGCGCACGTGCGCGGCGATCTCACGGAGGTTGCGGTTGTTCCAGGCCGGGCCGGTGTCGCGGATCACCGCCGGAGTCTCGGCGTGGGGCCCGTACCAGCCGATGCCGAAGCCGTCGCCGTTGGTCGTCTCGACGCCCATGCGCGCGTGCAGGCTCTGGTCGATGAGGGAGTGCTCCGGCTTGTACAGCAGGTCACCGAGCAGCACGGACTGTCCCGAGTAGGCGAGCCATCGGCACATGAGCGGCCCCTTCCCCCCGGCGCGTACGAATGGTTCCGGCACCTTGCCCCCCTTCTGTTCACGGTACCGAGAGGCGCCGGGCCCCGCTCGCGCGTTCTCGGGAGCGCGGCTGTGGCACCGCGTGCCGTGGGGTGGTGCGGAGTGGTCCGGTGAGCCGTCGCAGTGAGGAGCATGAGCTGTCGCGGTGAGGAGCGCGGAATCCGCAGGAGTCCGTCCGGCACGTGCGGTAGATCGTCCGGTGCGCGCCACGAGGTGTGAGCGGCCCAGCGGTGGCCCTGCCCGGGTGCCCACGGCGGAACGAGGCGGAGGTACGGAAGTGGGACACGGCGGGAACGCGATCGAGGAGCTCACGGTCGATCACCGGGAGGTCGACGCACTGTTCGACCGGATCGAGGCGCTGCCGGTCGGTGATCCGCGGCGGCGGAAGCTGGCGGACGAGCTGACCGCGGAACTCGTCCGGCATTCGGTGGCCGAGGAGGAGTACCTCTATCCCGCCGTGCGCCGGTACGTGGAGGGTGGTGACGAGCTGGCGGACAAGGAACTCGCCGATCACGCCAAGGTCGAAAGGCTCCTGAAGGACCTGGAGAGCCGACAGCCGGAGGAGACGGAGTTCAACGACCTGGTCGCGAAGGTGAAGTTCGAGGTCGCCGACCACGTGCGCGACGAGGAAGGACGGCTGTTCCCCCTGCTGGCCGCCGCCTGCACGCCCGAGACACTGGACGACCTCGGTGAGAAGGTCCGCCGTGCGAAGAGGACGGCCCCCACCCGTCCGCACCCCTCCGCCCCCGACACGCCTCCCGCCGACAAGCTGCTCGCCCCCGGCGTCGGGCTCGTCGACCGGGCCCGTGACCTGCTTGCCGGCCGCGGCAACTGACACCGCCCCGCACCAAAAGGCGTGCGGCGGCTCCTCGGTGCTGAAATCCATGATCTCGGGAGGCAGGCAGTGCACGCTCCGGTGGACCGTATCGCCGACCCCTGGGGCACTCGCACCCCGTACGGACGCCATGGAAGCTGGCCGTCGAGAGTGGACACGTATCTGGCCGACGGAGTGGAGCCCGGCTCCGTGGAGCGGTGGGTGCGGACCGCGTCGATCCTGCAGTCGAACGGCGATGCCATGGACATCGCGGTCCGGGAGGGCCGCATGGTCGGGGTGCGCGGCCGGGCGGCCGACCGGGTCAACCGGGGCCGGCTGGGTCCCAAGGACCTCTTCGGCTGGCAGGCGAACGCCTCGCCCGACCGGCTGACCGCACCCTTGGTGCGGCGGGGGGACCGTCTGGTGGAATGCGACTGGGAAACGGCGATGCAGAAGATCGTGTCGTGTTCCCGTTCGCTCCTCGACGAACGGGGCCCCGGGGCGATCGGCTTCTACACCTCGGGCCAGTTGTTCCTGGAGGAGTACTACACCCTGTCGGTGATCGCCCGTGCCGGCATCGGGACCGGTCATCTGGACGGGAACACCCGCCTGTGCACCTCCACCGCGGCCGAGGCGCTCAAGGAGTCCTTCGGCTGCGACGGCCAGCCCGGCAGTTACGACGACATCGACCACGCGGACGTCATCGCGCTGTTCGGGCACAATCCGGCGGAGACCCAGCCGGTTCAGTGGATGCGCGTCCTCGACCGGCTCGACGGCGGCGCCCCGCCCCGGCTGGTGTGCGTGGACCCGCGTCCCACCCCGGTCGCCCGCCGGTCGACCGTGCACCTCGCCCCGCGCGGCGGGACGAACGTGGCCCTGCTCAACTCCCTCCTGCACGAGATCATCCGTACCGGCCGCATCGACGAGGACTTCGTCGGCGCCCACACCGTGGGCTTCGACGACCTGGCGAAAACGGTCGCGGCCTGCACCCCGCGATGGGCCGCGGAAATCTGTGACGTACCGGCCGCCCGGATCTGTGAGGCGGCGGAAGTACTCGGCACCGCCGACAGTCTGCTGTCCACCGTGCTGCAGGGCGTCTACCAGTCCCACCAGGCCACGGCCGCCGCCGTGCAAATCAACAATCTGCACCTGATCCGGGGCATGCTCGGACGTCCCGGCGCCGGCATCCTGCAGATGAACGGCCAGCCCACCGCGCAGAACACCCGGGAGTGCGGCGCCGACGGGGACCTGCCGGGCTTCCGCAACTGGGAGAACGACGAGCACGTGGCCGACCTGGCCCGGGTGTGGAACGTCGAGCCCGCCACGATCCCGCACTACGCACCGCCGACCCACGCCATGCAGATGTTCCGCTACGCGGAGCAGGGCACTATCCGGATGCTCTGGATCAGTGGCACCAACCCGGCCGTGTCCCTCCCCGAGCTGTCCCGCATCCGCTCGGTCCTGTCCCGGGAACAGCTCTTCGTCGTCGTGCAGGACCTCTTCCTCACCGAGACCGCGCAGCTGGCCGACGTCGTACTGCCCGCCGCGACCTGGGGCGAGAAGACCGGCACCTTCACCAACGCCGACCGCACCGTGCACCTGTCCGAGAAGGCCGTCGAACCGCCCGGCGGGGCACGACCGGACCTCGACATCCTTCTCGACTACGCGACCCGGATGGACTTCCGCGACAAGGACGGCGGCCCACTGATCCCCTGGACGGACGCCGAATCGGCCTTCGAGGCGTGGAAGCGTTGCAGCGCCGGGCGTTCCTGCGACTACACCGGCCTCACCTACGACGGACTGCGCGGCAGCGGCAGCGGAATCCAGTGGCCCTGCAACGAACGGGCCCCGGACGGGACCGGCCGTCTGTACACCGACGGCATCACCTGGGCCCACCCGGACGTGTGCGAGAGCTACGGCAAGGACCTCCTCACCGGAGCCTCCGTGGGAGAGGTCGCGTACCGGTCGCTCAACCCCGCGGGCAAGGCCGTGCTCAAGGGCGCCGAGTACCTCCCGCCGCACGAGTCGCCCGACGGCTCCCACCCCTTCCAGCTGACGACCGGGCGCACCCTCTACCACTTCCACACCCGTACGAAGACCGGCCGCGCCCCGCAGCTGGCCGCGGCGGCGCCCGACGTGTGGGTGGAGATCTCCGCCCCGGACGCGGCGGCCCAGGGGCTCGCCGAGGGGGACCTCGCGGAGGTGACGAGCCCACGGGGGTCGGTGAGGGCACGCGTACGCGTCACGGACATCCGCCCCGGCCTGCTGTTCGTTCCCTTCCACTACGGGTACTGGGACACCCCCGGCGGCCACGGCCCGCAGGACTCCTCGCACGGTCGCGCCGCGAACGAGACGACGGTCACCGCCTGGGACCCGGCCTCCAAACAGCCCCTGTACAAAACGGCCGCCGCAGCGATCGGCCTGGTGGAGAAGGGGGCGGGGCGGCACTCGCCCGCCCCCACCAACACGGCCTCCGCGCCCGCCCGCGCCCATCTCGTCCCGGCCACCGAAGGCGGCGTCCCGGCGCTCGTCGAGGAGACCGTCGAGCCGTACGGGGCCACCGGCGAGGGAGAAGAGCGGTGAACGGCATCGCCCCGGCCCTGCGAGCGGTGCACCGCGGCGAGCGGTGGCTCGCGGAGAACCTCGTCCTCGTCGCCGAGCGCCATCGCTCCGAGCACGAGGTCCACCACGTCGCGATGGACCTCGCCCGGTGGTCCGAGGAGCACTGCCTGCGGGTGGCCGAGGCGGGCGCCCGCTACGGGCCGGTCCCCGACGGTCCGCCGAGCCTGCCGGTCCCCGGGCCCGCCCCGGCCGCGACAAAGGATGCGGCCGACCGGCCGGAGCTCGTTCCGCTCCTCCTGCGCGACCTGGTCCGCCTGCATCTGGGCGCGGTCGAGAACTCCCTGCACTGGGAGATGCTGGCCCAGGCGGCGCAGGCGGTCCGGGACGCCGAGCTGCTGCGGCTGGTCACGACGTGCCACTCCCGGACGCTGCGTCAGATGCGCTGGAGCAACACCCTGATCAAGAACCTCTCGCCCCAGGCCCTGACCGCCACGTGAACGCCTCACGGCCGGACGAGAACCTCCGTGACCGGCCGAAGTGTCCACAGCAGGACGGCACTTGGCGTGGCGGGTTCCCGGCCGCAGGGGTGTCGGCCGGCCAGTCGATCAGTCCATCAGTCCGTCCGATTCGAGCAGGATTCCCTCGTAGGCGAGCCACTGGGCGAAGGCGTGCAGTCCACGCGCCAGGGTCGTCGCGGGTGTCCAGCCGGGCGGCCGGCCGGTGCCGGACGGGGCGGGCCGGACGGGGTCGCCGCCCGGCGCCGTGCGCACCGGTACGGGCCGCACGGCGTCGTGCACGGTCCGGGCCAACTCGGCCGTCGTACACGGCTCCTCGGCCGCGACCACGAGGTCGTGGCTCTCCGGCCGCTCGCGCAGAACCGTCTCGATCGCGTCGGCGAGGTCGTTGACGTACAGGGGACGCACCGGGGCGTCCGGGTCGCCCACGACCGTGACGGGACGGCTGCGCAGCGCGTCCCACACCATGCGGCCGACGAGGGTGTGGCGCGAGCAGCCCGGACCGTAGACCTCCCCCACGCCCAGTGTGTACGGGACGGGTTCGCCGTGCGGACGGACCGTCACCTCCGGTTGTGCGCAGTGGAGTCGGGTCAGGTCGATCACGGCGGCGAAACGCTCCGGCCGGTCGGCCAGCCTGCGCACGAGGTGTTCGCCGAGCGGGGTCGCCGCCCCGCGCCAGACGAGGCCGTCCGCCCGCCGCGGGCGGTGCGGGCGGTGCTCGGCGGCGGCTTCGCGCCCGGCCCGCAGTGCCCGGTGCGCCACCTCGGCCAGGGGCTCGCGGCGGCGCGCGATCAGCTCCTCCGTACCGGCGTTGCTGATGCCGCCCGGACCGATCGTCGCCACCGCCTCCAGGTACGTATCCGATGCCGTGGGCGGCTCGGCGAGTCCGGTGCGGCCCGCCTCGAACCCCATGGTCAGGGCCGTCAGCCAGGTCCCCCGCACGTCCGCCCCGGTCGCTCCGGTGCGGGGCGGGCGCAGCAGAGAGGCGGGCAGTCCGGCGCCGCGGAGGTACTGTTCCGCGTCGAGGTGCAGCCAGTGTTGCGGGCCGGAGCCCGGGACCCGTACCGCGCACTGCGCGACACCGTGCTTGAAGAACGGCAGCACCGTCAGCCCGGTGAGGGTCCTGCCCTCCTCCCCCGCCCGGTCCTCCGGCAGGAAGCAGACCGAGCGGCGCGGGCCGCGGAAGGCGTTGCCGGAGATCGAGCCGCGGTCCTCGTGCTCGGCGAGGTTGGGCACGGCGACGTAGCGCGGAACGCCGTTGTCCCTCAAGTAACGATGCATCAGAATGTCGTCGGGCCAACCGCCTAGGCGCTGTCTGCCGTAGGTGACGAAGCCCTCGGCGACCCGGCGCGGCAGCACGATCGCCACGCACGGGAAGTACTCGTTGACGGCGCCGACCCAGCGGGCGCCCGCCATCGCCCCGAACCGCACGGCCGCCCCGTTGCGGGAGTCCCAGAGGGCGAACAGGGCCAGGGCCGCGTCGGGAAACTCCTCGATCGCGTGCCGGACCCGGTCGAAGAAGGATTCGGACAACACCATGTCGTCCTGGACCACCAGTTGATGTGTGGCCCCGTCCTCGATCGCCGACCACGCGGCGAGCGCGGTGCGCAGCACCGACGGGGTGCCCGTGGGGTCGGGGTCCATGACCACCCGCAGCAGGCCGGACGGGGCGGCCAGGGCCATTTTCTCGGCTGCCGCGCGGCGTCTGGGATGGGTCATGACCACCGCGCTGAGCCGTTGACGCGTCATACGTTCTGCCTCTCTCCGAATCGTCCGGTGTGGCCGGACGCAGGCCGGATCCGGACAGTACGGGCCCCTCCGACGGCCCGCAAGAGTGCCGAAATCGCCCTCTGGCAGGGCGAGTACGGGCCCGTGGATGCTTGCCTGGCACGCCGGTCCCGTGAACGCGCGTGCACCTCTCCCGACACGCCGAAAAGAGGCTTCCATGCCCGGGTTACCCCACTCGACCGCTGCCGTCGTGGGCACCGAGGAGACCGTCCGTTCCCGGCTCGACAAGCTCCGCGACGCCCGGGTCGTGGTGACCGGTGGCGGTGGTCTCGTCGGCAGCCGGCTGGTCGCACTGCTGCGGAGTGCCGGAGCCGTCGTCACCGTCCTGGACCGGATGGACGCCTATCCCGAGTCCGGCCACGAGACCTTCGGGGTGGCGCGCAGCGGTGCCCGGCTGGTCGTGGGCGACGTCCGCGACGCCGAGGTCGTCGGCAAGCTGCTGCGCGGGGCCGACTTCGTGGTCCACGCGGCCGCCTACGCGGACGTCGCCGCCTGCACCCGGCGCCCCGACACCGCCTTCCGCGCCAATGTGGAGGGCACCCAGGTCGTCCTGGAGCAGGCAGCCCGGTTCCCGGTGCGCCGGCTCGTGCTCGTCTCCTCCGCCTCCGTGTACGGCGACGGCGCGTCCGGCACCGCGGGACCGCAGGTCTTCCACGAGGACCAGCCGCTCTTCCCGGTGTCCGTGTACGCCAACTCCAAGCTGTGGGCGGAGCACCAGACGCGGCTGATGCTCGGCGCCTCCAGCGGCACCGAGTACGCGGTGGTGCGCTACTTCTCCGTGTACGGCGAGCCCCAGATCCCCAAGCCGGGCAGCCACTCCTGGATGGTGCCCTGGCTCTCGCTCCAGGCGCGCCTCGGCCGGCCCATGCGGCTCAACGGCGGCGGGAACCAGGTCCGCGACCTCGTCCATGTGGACGACATCGCCGAGGCCACCGCGCTCGCCCTGATCGAGGAGCAGATGGCCGGGCAGACCGTGAACGTCGGTACGGGCCGGCCCACCTCGGTCCGCGAGGTGGCCGATCTGATCGCCCCGTACTTCCCCGGCGCGCGGCAGATCGTCACTCCGCGCCCCGAGGGGGATCCGCTCGGCGGCTACGCCTGTGTCGAGCGCTCCCGCGAACTCCTGCGCTGGCAGGCCCGCATCGGGGTCCGGGAGGGCGTGGACCGGTACGTGCGGTGGCTGCTGGCGACGCCGGAGGCCACGCCACGCTGGCTGGCCGAGGAGTACGGGGAACCGGAAGGGGCGTGACACGCTGCGCACCGACGGGCCCGCGGGGCGCACGGACGGCGAAGGCGATGCGTACACGATGAGTCACACCGGTTCCTACATCTGGTCGCTGCGCCGGCAGGTCGGCTCCAGGAAGCTGCTGGTGCCCGGCGCGCAGGTGCTCCTGATCGACGCCGACGGCCGCGGGCTGTTCCAGCAGCGCGCGGACAACGGCGTCTGGGAGCTCCCGGCCGGTGCCTGCGAGGAGGACGGCGACTTCGCCGACGCCGCCGTCCGCGAGGTCGCCGAGGAGACCGGCCTGCGGGTGGAGCGGGAGGACCTGGTGGCGTTCGGGACGCTCTCCGATCCCCGGGTGCACACCCTGACGTATCCGAACGGGGACGTGACGCACTGCTTCGCGCTCTGCTTCGTCGCCCGGCGCTGGTCCGGGGTGCTGTCGCCCGGCGCCGACGAGGTGCGCCGGGCCCTGTTCCGGCCGCTCGACGCCCCGCCCCGGCCGCTGCACCCGCCGACGGCCGTGGTGCTGTCCATGTACGAGAGGTTCCGCGTGGAAGGAAGGTTTCAGGCCCGGTGAACCCCACACATCCGATACGCGCGGTGGTGCCCTGTCGGGCCTGTCTGTCCGGTGAGGACCTGGACTGGCTCGGCGGGGGCCGCTCGGTGAGTCTCGCGCTCGCTCTGATGACGACCGTGGAGGTCGGTCCCGGCCCCGCTTCCGACGACGGGGCCGAGGACGGCTGGCAGCGGGAGGTGTGGGCGTTCCTGCGCGCGCGGCTGACCGGGCTGGCCCCGCGTCCGCCCGCCGTCACGGTGCGCAGCCAGGCCCCCTCGGCGAGCGGTCTGTCGTCGTCCACGGCACGGATCGTGGCGCTGTTCCGGGCGTTCGCGGACGCCGCCCTCCCCGGGCGGCGGCTCTCCGACGCCACGATCACGCAGTGGGCGTACGAGTTCGAGTTCGCCGTCTTCCACGGTGGCGGCATGGACCATCTCGCGGTCGTCGAGGGCGGTGCGCTGCTCCTCGACGGCCGCGAGCACGGGCTGCCGTCCGTACGGGACCGGCTGGAGTTCCCCGAGCAGTGGCGGGTGCTCGTCGTGGACTCCGGCACCCGCAAGGACACGGGGCACCACATCCGGGACGTGCGGGCACAGCTGGCTTCCGGCGATCCCGCGCTGACCGCCTACCGGTCCGCGGCCGACGAGGCGTCGGGCCGGGTGTGGGAGGCGTTGCGCGGCCGGGACCTGGCGGCGCTCGGAGCCGCGATGTCCGATGCCCACGCCGCCATGCGGGACCACCAGCGGATGTCGACGCCGCTCCTGGAGGAGCTGCGGGCAATCGCGCTGCGCTCCGCCGGCCTGCCGCTGAAGCTCAGTGGGGCCGGCGGGGGCGGTGCGCTGGTCGGCGTCTGCCCGGCGGACGAGGTGGCGGGGACGGTGGCGCGCCTCGCGCGGGCGCTGCGCGGCTCCCATCCGGGGGCCCGGGTCGTGCCCACCGCGGCGGCCCCGGGGGCCCGGCGGGAGCCGGTGCCGGTGGCGGGAGGTCAGAGGAAGGGGTCGTAGTCCTGGGTGAGCGGGGGTTCGCCGGTTCCGCGGGCGATGCGTTCCAGTTCCAGGTTGGAGCGGTGGCGAGCGCAGTGGAACCGGCAGTCCCGGCTCGGGTCGACGATTCCCCGGCGGTCCGCGTCCTGCCAGATGGTGGCGAGGTCGTCGGTGACGGCGTCGCCGATCTTCGCGAGCGGGTTGCCCCGGTGGTAGGAGCACACGTACACCCCGGAGGGGGTGATGAGGGTGCGGAGTTCGGCGACCCGGCAGCGGTCGTACTCCTTGGGCTGGACGGGGCCGACGCGGCCGCGCAGCGAGGTGAGGGTGGAGGAGTTGACGAGCTGGAAGCTCTCGCTCTCCAGGCGGGCGGCCTCGGCGAGCTGGCGGTCGACGGATTCCAGCATCTCGCCGGGGACCTGCACGACGTGGTGGTCGTCGTCGAACATGGCCTTGGTCTCGAAGTAGTCGCAGCCGATGTCGTGGGCGAGTTCGGCGGCGCGCAGCACCTCGTGGTGGTTGGTGACGGTCCGTCCGTCGGGTTCCCGGCGCGACATCACGAGGAAGGAGTAGCCGAGCGCGCCGGTCTTCTCGGCGGCGAGCAGCCGCATGTTCCCGATGACCTTGTCGAAGACGCTGCGGCCCTTGCGGTCGGGCCGGAACAGGCCGTACGTCCCGGCGGTGCCTGCGTCGACGGAGACCCGGACCCAGGTGGCGTACCGGGCGAGCTCTGCGAGGTTCTGCCGGATCATCGTGCCGTTGGTGACGACTCCGACGGCCAGGCCCGCCTCGCCGAGGATGCGTAAGACCTCGCGGGTGCCGCGGTGGGCGAGGGGTTCCCCGCCGCCTATGAGGACCACCGCCCGTACGGACATGGCGACGAGTTCCTCGGCGAGGGCGGCGAGCCGTTCCGGGGTGAACCGGCCCTGGTTGAGGAGCTTTCCGCTGATGCACTCGGGGCAGGCCAGGTCGCAGAAGGTCGTCGGGTCGAGGTCCACGACGAGCGGGGCGCTGGAGGGTTCGCCGGCGGCTGCCCGGAGGATCCGGGGCCAGCCCGTGGGCTGGTACAGCTTGGAGACGAGATCGAGGCGGTCGTGGGTCACGGAGGTCTCCTCTGCGGGATGTACGGGGGTCGTCGGCGGGTCGTACCGGTCCCGGCCGGGCGTCGCTCAGCCCTTGACCGCTCCGGTGGCCAGCCCCGCGGCGATCTTGCGCTGGACGGCCAGGAAGAAGACGACCACGGGCAGCGCGGTGAGCGTGGCGCCCGCCATCAGCCCGCCGTAGTCGGTGCCGAAGCTGGTCTGGAAGGAGACCAGCCAGATGCTGAGGGTCTGCTTCTGAGGGGTGGACAGCAGGACGTAGACGAGGACGTACTCGTTCCACGCCTGCACCATCGCGAAGACGGAGGTGGCGACGAGGCCGGGGGCGAGCAGCGGCAGGACGACGCGGACGAAGGCGCCGAACCGGCCGCAGCCGTCGACCATCGCCGCTTCTTCGAGCTCCACCGGGATCGCGGCGATGAAGCCGCGCAGCATCCACACGGTGAACGGCAGGGTGAAGACGAGGTAGACGAGGATCACGCCGCCGAGGCTGTCGGTGAGACCGGCGTCGTTGAGCAGCAGGTAGACGGGGATGACGAGGGCGGCGAGCGGGATCATCTGGACGGTGAGGACGGTGACGACGAACGCCTTGCGGCCGGCGAAGCGGAAGCGGGCCAGGGCGAACGCGGCGAGGGTGCCGACCAGGAGGGAGACGAGGACGGTGCCCAGGCCGATGACGGCGCTGGAGCGGACGTTGGCCCAGAAGGTCTCCGTGCGCATCGCGCGGGCGAAGTTGCCGAGGGTGGGGTTGCTCGGCCAGAACTCGGGCGGCAGGCTGAGGATTTCGGTCGCGGGCCGGAACGCGGTGAGGACCATCCAGTAGACGGGGAAGCCGACGACGGCGGCCACGAGGAGGCCGACGAGGTCGTAACGGCGTCGGGAGCGCCGCGCGGCCGCGGCCCTCCGCCCCTGTGGTGCCGGGTTCATTCGGCCTCCCCCAGCCTCAGCATCTGCCGCAGGTACACCACGGCACCGGCGAGCAGCAGGACGACGGTGACCAGGGCGATCGCGGCTCCGGTGCTGTAGCGGTTGACGGCGAACGACTCGATGAAGGAGTAGACGCCGAGCAGGTAGTACTCGCGCTCCGGCTGGCCGCCGCGCATCAGCCAGATCTGGTTGAAGACGCCGAAGTCCCAGATCGCCATCAGGGTGGTGACCATCACGAAGAGGGGTTTGATCGCCGGGAAGGTGACGTACCGGAAGACCTGGAAGGGGCGGGCGCCGTCGATGAGGGCGGCCTCCTCCAGTTCCGGCGGGATCTGGGCGAGCGCCGCGTGCAGGCTGACGGCGGCGAACGGCAGTGCGCCCCAGACGACGACCGCGATGATCACGGCGAAGCCCTGCCAGGGGTCGGTGAACCAGTTGTGCCGGGCGAGGTCGACGCCGGGCAGGGTCGACAGGAGCCAGTTGACGAGGCCGTAGTCCGCGTCGAACAGCCAGCGGAAGATGGCTGCGGCGACCATCACCGGCATCGCCCACACGGCGACGAGCACGCCGGCGAGGACCGCCCGTACCCATGGCGAGGTCCGCCGCATCAGCAGGGCGATCAGCAGGCCGAGCACCATGGTGAGGGTGACGCAGACGGCGGTGAACAGAGCGGTGCGGGCCACCACCGTCCAGAAGAACCCGTCGCCGAGGATCGTCCGGAACTGCGCGAGACCGGCCCAGGGCGGTGCCTCGCCGCTGAACAGCTCCTTGCGGGTCATGTCCTGGAAGGCCAGGGTCACCATGTCGGCCAGCGGGTAGGCCAGGACCACGAGGAGGGCGAGGAGGGCCGGGGCGATCAGCAGGTAGGGCAGATGGGGGCGCGACCTTCGGCCGGGCGGATCAGCGCTCATTGATCACTGCGTCGATCCTGCTGTCCGCCTCGCGCGCGGCGTCCCGCACGGACGCCTTTCCGGTGGCGATGCGCTCCAGCATCTCGGGGAGGACGTTGGACTTCTCCACCGAGGTCCAGCCGGGGGCGAGCGGGGTGACCCAGCCGCGCATGGCGGCCTGGGCGGCCGGGCCGTTGATGCCTCCGGCGGCGACGTCGGCGAGTTGCACGGTGTTGTTCGGGAGGGTGTTGGCGTCGATCAGCTGCCGTTGCGACTCGCGGTCGGTGAAGATGCGGATCCAGTCGGCGGCCAGGTCCTGGTTCCGCGACTTGGCGGGCACGGCCAGGGTGGAGCCGCCGAGGAACGGCGGGAGCAGCTGCCCGGAGGGGCCGGGGAAGGCGAAGGTGGCGAACTTGCCCTTGAGGTCCGGGTCGCCCCCGGAGCGGGGGTCGGCGGCGGCCTGGGCCTCCCAGGTGTTGCCGTAGAAGACGCCGACCCTGCCCTGTCCGACGACGCCCGGCTGGTCGCCGTTGTCCTTCGCCCGGTCGCCGACGTAGTAGTCGTCCAGGAGCTTCTTCCAGGTGGTGAGTCCGGTGACGGACTTCGGCGAGGAGAGAGCGCCCTGCCAGCGGCCGTTCTTCTCCACCGCCATCTCGCCGCCCGCGTCCTTGACGAAGCCCATGGCTGCGGACCAGTAGCGGCCGGGCATGTAGAAGGCCGAGAAGCCGGGGTCCTGGGCACCGTACTTCTTCTTGAGCCGGTCGAGGGCGGAGATCAGCTCGGGGTAGGTGCGCGGGGCGCGGGTGATCCCGGTGTCCTTGAAGTAGTCGGTGCGGTAGACGCCGACGCGTGCTCCGGCGTAGTACGGCACGCAGTACGTCTCGCCGTCGAGGCGGCAGGCGTCGGCGAGGGCGGGCAGCCACTGCCCGGACCGGTCGAAGGTCTTCGGGTCCAGTGGTGCGAAGGCGCCGTTGACGAGGTAGTTGGTGGTTTCGCTGTTTCCCATCTCGACCACGTCGGGCACGTTCCGGCCCGCGAGGACGGCGTCGAGTTTCTGGTTCTTCGTCGTCCACTGCTGGTACTGGACCTCGACCTTCACACCCGGGTGCTGCTCGGCGAACCGGGCGTTGGCGGAGGCGACCATCTCCGGCCAGCTCTCGCGGGCGTCCACGGTGAGCCACACCGTCAGATCGCCGCCCGCCCGTCCGCCCCCGTCCCCCGAACTGCACCCCACCACCGTGAGCAGCAACAGGGCTCCCAGAATCCCGGATCGGCGGGGCAGACGCAGTGTCATGGATTCCTCCGTGCGGGATTCGTCGAGACGTGCGGGACTTCGGCGACGGTCTTCTCACTACCCCGTGCGTCACTGCTCTCCGCCGTGACACGGAGTTTCGGCCGGAAGACGGCGTTGCGCTTTCCACAAAGGGCCCAGCGTTCCCTCGTTGTGCTGCGCCGATGCCGTCCGGTACCGAAAAGGGGTGGGGCCGTACTCGGGCCACATTGACGCGAATGGCACGGTGGGTAGCCGCGTCGCTCTTGACGGTGACGGCATGGTGCCCGCAGTTTGGGCCCCTGCGGCACTCCACGACCCCGATCGAAGGGCTTGTACGTGACCGAGCAGAGCACCCCCGCGTCCGACACCTCCGCCCCCGCCGGCTCCGAGCGTCCCGTGCGGGTCAATGCCTGGAACGGGTGGGACCCGCTGCGGCATGTGATCGTCGGCCGCGCGGAGGGCACCGTGGTGCAGGCCCCCGAGCACGCGGTGCGCCGCGACTATCCCGACGACGGTTTCCCGTTGGGGACGTACGGTCCCATGCCCGCGGACATGGTGGCCGAGGCCGAGCAGCAGCTCGACGACTTCGCGGCCATGCTGCGGCGGCGCGGCATCCGTGTGGACCGCCCCACCCCGATCGACTTCACCCGGGACGTGTCCACGCCGGAGTGGACGCACGACTCGATGTTCGGCTGCATGCCGCCCCGGGACCTGCTGCTCACGGTCGGCAACGAGGTCCTCGAAGCGACCATGTCGTACCGCAGCCGCTGGTTCGAGTACCTGTGCTACCGCCCGGTGCTGCAGAACCTGTTCGACTCCGACGAGCGGATGCGCTGGGAGGCCGCGCCCAAGCCGCGGCTCACCGACGCCTCGTACAAGACCGGGTTCTGGGACACGTACAACGACCTGTCGACCGAGGAGCAGTTGGCCCGGGTCCGCGACTACGACCTGGTGCTCACCGAGGCGGAGCCGCTCTTCGACGCCGCGGACGTGGCACGGTTCGGCAAGGACCTCTTCGTGCAGCTGTCGTTCGTCACCAACAGGAGCGGCCACGAGTGGCTGCGCCGCCACTTCCCCGACCACCGGGTGCACGCGGTGACCTCGACCAACACGCATCCGCTGCACATCGACGCGACCTGGGTGCCGCTGCGGCCCGGTCTCGTGCTGCACTGCGGGGAACGGCTCGCGGACGCCGAGCTGATGGAGTTCTTCAAGCTCAACGACTGGGAGATCGTGGAGGCCGTGCAGCCGGCCAGCTGGGACCATCCGCCGAAGCTGTCCTTCTGCAGTCCGTGGCTCGCCGGGAACATGCTGAACCTCGACGCGAACACACTGTGCGTGGAGGAGAAGGAGGTGCGGCTCGCCGAGCAGTTGTCCTCGTACGGGTTCGAGATCGTGCCGGTGCCGTTCCGGGCGGTCGGGCCGTTCGGCGGCGGGCTGCACTGCGCGACCGTCGACATCGAGCGGGAGGGCACCCTGGAGGACTACTTCCCGCGCCGGTACGGCCGGTTCTAGGCGGATTCCGTGGTGGTGACGGACAGGAGCCGGGCGGTCGTCCTCGACTTCTACGGGACGCTCGTACGGATGGTGGAGCCGTTGCCGCCGGACCACCGCGGCATCTTCGCCCGCCGGGGCCTGGCGGCGCAGGGCGAACTCTGGGGCGACCAGTGGTCGGTGGGTCCCGGCGAGGGCGAGGAGCACGCGGCGCACTCGGCCGACGAGGCGACGTACGTGGCGTGGGAACGGGACCGGTTGCGGCGCCGGGCACGGGCCTGTGGCGTGCCGGAGGCCGAACTCGACGGTCTGGTCGCCGAGCTCGACCGGGCGATGAAGGCGGTCCGGCTCGAACTCTATCCGGACGTGCCCGGGGTGCTCGCGGCGCTGCGGGAGCGGGGCCTGCTGATCGGGGTGTGCTCCAACTGGTTCTGGAACCTGGAGGACTGTGTCGCCGCGGTGGGGATCGGCGGGGCCGTGGACGTGGTGGTGGGTTCCGCACGGGCGGGGGCCCGCAAACCGCATCCGCTGATCTACCGCACGCTGGTCGAGCGTTGTGCGCTGCCGGCGGACCGGGTGCTGTTCGTCGGGGACATGTGGGTGCCCGACGTGCTCGGTCCGCTGGCGGCGGGGATGCGGGCGGTGCATCTGTGGCGGCCCGACCGGGCGGTGGACGGGGTCGCGCCGCCCCTGCCGGAGGGGGTGGCGCGGATCAGCGGTCTGCGCGAGCTCGTCCGGGCAGCGGACCTCGGTGGCGGAGGCGGTCGAGGAGGTTGCGGGTGACGCGGACGACAGCCGGGTCCTGTTCGTGTCCGCAGACCACGGGCCAGTCGGTGGTGCCGGCGGTGAAGACGGTGCCGCCCGCGGTGTAGAGGCCCATGGTGGCGGCGCGGGGACTGCTGATGGTCGATTCGCGCACGGGGCCGTTCCAGTGGCCCCACTTGAAATGATGGAAATCCTCGTGCACCGGTTCGAGGACGTGAATTCCGAGAATGAGGAAGGATTCCGGGGTTCCGTCCTCTCCAGTGGCACGGGCGATTCCGTCCGTGTCGTAGGAGAAGGCGGCGCCGTCGCACTCGTATCCGATGAGGGGTGTACCGGCCCCCAACCGGTCTGGCGTTCCCCCATCCGATCCGTCGCGCAATCCGGTGCCTTCATAGATCCAGTGGTCGGCGTGCTGCACGGTGTATCCGAAACGGGGACGGTCGCCGGGCCATTCGGTGGCGGGCCACATTCCGCCGTTTCGGAAACTCACTCCGGTGAGGGTGTTCTCCGGCCTGCCGACCCCCTCGGGCGCGGGGGCCCACCACTGGTCGGTGGCGGGCAGGTGGGGATATTCCTCTCCGACGTGGTGATCGGTGTCGGAGACGAAAGCGGTGTTCCCGTCCGTCGGGTGCACCCGCCACCAGCAGGTGTTGGCGCTGAGAAAGGCGATGTTCCCGCCGTCGTCCACGAATCGTTCCGCGTGGGTGCGCATCGCGGCGCTCCAGTATTCGTCGTGGCCGACGCTCAGGAGCAGGTCGTACGGGGCGAGCAGGCCCGGGTCCTCGTGCAGGTCGAGGTCGGTGCAGTACTCGACGGGGTAGCCGTGGCGTTCCAGCCAGGCGATGAAGGGCGCGTCCCAGTAGGCGAGGTCGACGACGCCTCCGGGGCGGTGGAGGCTGACCTTGTGGCCTCGGGGTTCGTCGCCGTCCCCGGCCCGGTGGACGGGGTGGTCGTAGAGGCTGACGGCACGTTCCAGGCCGGGCCGGTCGGAACGGTTGTAGGCGTGCCGGGTGAAGGTGGACTTCTTGTAGAGGATGCGGGAGCGGCTGCCGGGGACGCGGGGGCGTACGACGAAGAACTCCCGCGCGTGCCCCTCCAGATGCTCCGCGTCGAGGAGCGGAGGGTTCCCGGGGCGGTCGGGGCCGCATTCGACGAATTCGACCAGATGGATTCCCGGCTGCCAGTCCTGCGGTACGGGAAGGGTGAGCGGCGGCCAGTTCCAGTCGTCGGCGGGTGATGCGCGGCCGGGTAATCCGTCGGGATGACCGGGCGGCGTGTGCTGTGTTCCGGGATACTCCTCGGATTCTCCGACGGGTATGAGTTCTCTGCCGAGCCGGTAGAAACGAAGACGGAACCGGGGGGCGTCGGTGGAGAGATGGAGCGTCACTTCCCCGCCGACGGTGACACTTTCACGTCCGAGATATCCCTCAATCATGCCGCTCATGCTAGGCAGCCGCCGTACGGACGACAACGGCGCCGCCAACCGGCCATTCGATCCGCCTTTTTCAGACATGGCGGGCGGGCCGGGAATTTCCATACCCTCTTCTGGGTAGGGCGGGATCCGGAAAAGAGAACGGCCCGTCCGTCGACCGGTGAGGGGCTCGCATGAGCGATGAATTCCGCGGTGAATTCCGTGTACGGGAACTGGTACTGGGGATCGAGGGGCTCGCGCTGTTGCGCCACGCCGTGGACGGTGACGAGGCGTTCCTCCGGGAGCGGGTGGCCGAAATCCGCCGCTTCGCCCTCGACGAGGAGAAACTTCCGGACGGCGGGGCCCTCGTCAGCGAGCTCGATCCGGCGGCGGGCTACGCGTCCTGGTCGGCGGTGTACGACTCGTTGCCCAGTTCGTACATCGAGGTGGAGGAGCCGGTCGTCCACACGATCCTCGACGGCCTCGAACCGGGAGTGGCGCTCGACGCCGCCTGCGGCACCGGTCGGCAGACCCGGGCGCTGGCCGCTCGGGGGCACCGCGTCATCGGTGTCGACCAGTCGCCGCACATGATCGCGAAGGCCCGCGAGCACGCCCCGGGCGCCGAGTTCCGCGCGGGGCACCTGGAACGGCTGCCGCTCGACGACGACTCCGTCGACCTCGCCGTCTGTTCGCTGGCCATGACGCACCTTGCGGACCTCGCCCCCGGCATGGCGGAGCTGGCCCGGGTGGTCCGGCCGGGCGGCCGGATCGTGGTCTCGGACCTGCACCCGTTCGTGATCGCGCTCCAGGGCCAGTGTCTCTTCGTGCACGGCTCCGAGGAACTGGCCTTCGTCCGCAACCACGTCCATCTGCCGAGCCACTACCTGGACGCGTTCGGCCGGGCGGGACTGCGGGTGCGCGGCTGCCACGAGCCGCTGTTCAACGGGCGTCTGGCGCCCGGTGGTTACGAGGAGTTCGTCGCGGACGCGGCCCGCGCCGCCTGGGACGGTCTCCCGATCGTCGTCGTCTGGGACGTCGAGGTCCCGGGCGGCGGGGAGGCGCCGTGACCCTGGTACTGGTACGTCACTCGGAACGGCCCGAGCTGTGGGACCGCATCCCCGAGCGGTTCGCCGGTGTGGTGCCCGAGTACAACCTGCACGGGGACATCAACGGCGACTACTGGAACCGGTTGTTCGACGACTTCCCGGAGTTCCAGTTCGTCCTGTACGACGACGAGCACGACGTGATCGCCGGTGCCGGCCGCTCGCTGCCCCGCACCTGGGACGGCACCGCGGCGGACCTCGGCCCGGGGCTGGACGACTCGATCGCGCGGGCCTTCGCGGACCGCGACGCCGGGCGCGCCCCGGACGCCCTGTGCGCGCTGGGCATCGAGGTCGCCGAGGACCACCAGGGCCGGGGGCTGTCCAAGGTGCTGCTCGACGCGATGGCGGACACGGCCCGGCGCGCCGGGCTCCCGACGGTCCTGGTGCCGGTGCGTCCCACCTGGAAGGAACGGTATCCGCTGGTGCCGATCGAGCGGTACGCGGCGTGGACCCGGGACGACGGCACCCCGTTCGACCCGTGGATCCGGACCCAGGTGGGCGCGGGCGGCACCCTCGCGGGGGCGTCCGAGCGTTCCTCGCGGATCACCGGGACGGTCGCCGAGTGGGAGGGCTGGACGGGCCTGGCCTTCCCGGAGGACGGGGAGTACGTCTTCCCCGGCGGTCTCGCGCCGCTCCGTGTCGACCGGGCGCGGGACCTGGCCGCGTACTGGGAGCCGGGGGTGTGGATCACGCACCGCGCCGGGAGCCGGCGCGCCGGTTAGGGAGTGTCCGTCAGGGCGTGGCCGGAAGGCCGGCGCGCGGTGCGGGCTCCTCCTGGGCGAGGCCTTCTCCCGCGCGGACGGCGGTCCACGCCAACGCGGTCATCGCACGGACCTCGTCCGGGCCCGCCTCGGGGCGGCGTTCGGGCGGGAGTCCGGCGGGGCCCGCGGTGGCGACGGCGGAGTGCCGCAGCCGGTCGAGCGCGTCCGCGGGCACACCGTCCGGCAGTGGTCCCAGACGGCGGGAGGCACCGGCCGCCTGCCGTCCGAGCAGCAGACAGTGGGTCCACAGCTCCTGTGCGAACGCGTCGCCGAAGGTCCGGGCCACCTCCGCCGCGAGGTCCTGCGGCAGATGTGCGGCCCGCGCCGCACGGACCGTGTCCTCCGTGAGACCGGTCGCGGGCAGGGCGTCGCGCCAGCGGTGGTGGCCGCGCCCGCCGTCGGCGCCGTGCTCCTGTCCGACGAGCCGGACGTAGCCCTCGCCGTACCGCATGTACGGGATCCAGCCCGGTTCCTCCAGGACGCGGCCCCGGGCCAGCAGGGGGGCGGCGTCGGCCGCGGAGGTGGGGCAGACGGCGAGGCGGATGCCCTGGGCCGCGTGGCCGTTGATGCTGCTCGTGCCGATGTGCTCGACGATGTTCGGTACCGCGAGCAGGCTCATCCGGCCGCGTCCGCGGAAGAAGAGGGAGAGCAGTTCGTCGTCGTGGCGTTCGGCGCTGTCGCGGGCGTACGCGCGGAAGGCGACGGCGGTGTCGGCCGGCAGGCAGACGCCCAGGGACGGCGTGAACTCGTCGGGCACGGCCCGCACCCAGCCGGCACCGGCGAGGGCGGCGAGCCGGGAGGCGGCGCCGTTGCGGGCGTGCCAGTTGGTGTAGAAGACCAGCGCCTCGTCGGGGAACCGGGCGGCGGCACTGCCGACGATCTCCAGGAGTTCGGCGGGGGCGTCGACGTCGTCCTGGACGACGAGGTGGTGGCTTGCCCCGGGGGCCGCGGCCGACCAGGCGACCAGCGCGGTGCGCAGCGCGGAGGGAGGCCCCTGCGGATCGGGGTCGAGCGCGAGGCCGTCGAGCCGCAACCGGGCGGCGAGGTCCTGGGCCTGGGCGAGGCGCACGGGGTGCGTCATGACGGCCGAACTGATGTGGAACTTGGTCACCTTGGTCACACGGAGCTCCTCGGCAGGGGTGGTCGCCGGTCATGGTCGCAGAGCGCGGGAGGCCGGAGCCGGGTGTGCCGGGAGTTTGGCCGGATCAGTGGCGGTGGCGGGTGCCCCCGTGGGAGCGGGCGAGAGGTTCGCCGTCGGTGGAACAACGCACGGCCCGATGGTGGCGGGGTCCGGAGGCGGTGGCGTCGTCGGGGGCGTCCGTGGTGCCGCGGCGGCGCAGGAGCAGGGCCGCGCCGACGAGCCAGCCCAGGCCGATGACGACGTCGGCGTACACGACGGCGGCGAACGGCAGGGTGGTGGCGCCGTGCACGGCCGCCACGCCGAGGGCCGCCAGGCCCGTCCCGGTCGCGAGCAGCAGGTATCGCAGGAGTCGCCGCACCGGGGGCACCTCTCGTCCGTCACACCGCTTCCGAGCAGTGAACGACAGTGCGTCGCATCCTGTGACGACTCATTCCGGTCACACTGTTTCCGCCACCCGGACCGCCGGACGCGCCCGGGTGCGCCCTCCCCCCGTCACCCCGTCACATCCGGTTCCGGGGCACGGACCGCGCCCCGCCCCGCCCGTCGTCCCGGGTCAGCGCGTTCTCCCCCGGGCCTTCAGGTGGGTGGCCGGGACCTCGGGGGCGGCCAGGCGGTCGCCGTCGTAGCCCTTCACCTCGCCGAAGCGGGTGCTCGTCATCCAGTCCTCGCGGGCCCGACGGATCTCCTCGTCCGTACGGCCGATGAAGTTCCACCACATGACGACCTCCTCCTCGAAGGGCTCGCCGCCCAGGAGCACGAGACCCGCTTCGGTGTCCGCGCGCAGGGGGAGGTCGGTGCGTCCGCAGCCGAGGTAGAGCATGGAGCCGGGCAGCACGGGCACGCCGTCGACCTCGGCCTGTCCGGACATCGAGAGCACCGCGTACTCGAAGTCCGGGTCGAGCGGCAGTCGTGCCTCGGCACCGGCGGTCAGGGCCAGGTCGGCGCCGACGATCGGGGTGTAGACGGTGCCGGGCGAGGCGGCTCCGTCGAGTTCGCCCAGGATCAGGGTGGCGGTGAGGCCGGGGGCGGTGACTGTCGGCAGGTCGGTGTGGTGCTGGAAGTGGGGCTCGACGTGACGGTGGGCCGCGGGGAGCGCCACCCAGAGCTGGGCCCCGTGCAGAAACCTCGCGTGGGCCTTCGGGCTCTCCTCGGAGTGGCTGATGGCCCGGCCCGAGGTCATCAGTCCGAGTTCGCGTGGACGGATCGTCCGGAGGCTGCCGAGGCTGTCCCGGTGCAGGACCTCGCCGTCGTGCAGCCAGCTGACCGTCTGCAGGCCCATGTGGGGGTGGGGCGGCACCTGCATCCCGGGTTCGTCGGCGATGTCGTCGGGGCCGTAGTGGTCGACGAAGGCCCAGGCCCCGACCATCCGGCGGCCCAGGTTGGGGAGCAGCCTGCGAACCTCGGTGGACTCCCCCAGCCGGACGCGGCGAGGGCTGAGGAGTTCGCGTACGGGCTCGGCGACGACGAAGCCCCGTCCTCCGCAGACGGAGAGTGCGGCCTGGCGATCGAGATTACTCATGGCGATGAATCTACATCTCGGGTAACACCTGCCCTGACCTGGCCTGGTACGCGAATCGAGTGATCAACTGGGAGAGGACTGGGAAACGGCGGCAGCCATACATCCCCCTCCCCCACGAACTTCTCCCAACGCTCCTGCAACGATTCTGCGATCCGTGATTCCATCGCTGGTGTCACGTTTCGCGTACACGCCTTCCACTCCCCCGAGCTCGTGTCCCGTGCGAGTCTCAACCGCCACCCGCGGGTGCCCGTCCTCGTCGAGCCACTCCCTGTGGCCGTGCCTCAGGAGATAGATCCGTTTCTTCGCCATTTCCGGCACCGCAGGGATCTCCGGCCGTGCATACTGCCCCTTGCGTGCCGGACTCCCGTCCCGGATCGGATACCAATACGTCTGCTCGAATTGCGTTCCGAGCAGCGGCCCCCCGCTGTACGCCCGGAACACCCACTGAGCATCATGCGACGCCAGCAGTGCCGTGTGCATCTCAATCTCATGCAGAAACGGCGGCCCCACCAACGTCCGCCACGATCCGTATTTCGGCTCCACCAGCGTTCGTTACCCATCAACCCACTGGTGCTGGTACGCGTTGGCCGCGAGCCGATGGAGCGTGATCATCTCCATGGGGCGCTTCGGCACACGTATCTTCTTCTTGTACTTGCCGCGGCCTCGTTTCTCTTTCACGACTGGTGACGTCGTGCGGAGGTGGTAGCGAGTCACCGAGTCATCCATCATGGCACCGAAGACCATGAGAATTTCTATGACGTATCTGTCCGAAATCTCTCCGTTGTCGGCGGACGCGCGCAGGGCTCTCTTCCACGCTTCGTACTCGAATGCAGTGATGTCGCCGACAGCCCGGCTTCCCCAATAAGACCGTGTCCTATGTGGTGATCGCTCGTTGGGCTGTTCATGGGGCGGGATACGTGGAGTTGGATTGTTCCGGACGGGCTGTGGGAGATCGCGAAGCCGTTGATCCCGCCGTCGAGGGTGCGTCCGCAGGGCGGCGGGACGCAGGACACGCCTGATGAGACACTGTTCGCCGCGATCGTCTACGTGCTGGTGAGCGGGTGTGCGTGGCGGGCTCTGCCGCCGTGCTTCGGGATCTCGAAATCGACTGCGCACCGGCGCTTCGTCATCTGGTCCAGGGCCGGTGTCTGGGGCCGGCTGCACGAGGCGGTGCTCGACCGTATCGACGAGTGCGGCCTGCTCGACGTGACCCGCGTGGTCCTCGACTCCGCCCAGGTACGGGCCGAAGAAGGGGCGTACTCACAGGCCCCAGCCCCGTGGACCGGGGTAAGCCGGGTTCCAGGATGCACATCCTGTCGGACGCGAACGGACTGCCCCTCGTCGTCGGCATCTCCGCCGCCAACACCCACGACAGCCAGGGCCTGAAGCCCATGGTGGCCGGTCTCCAATCGAGACACGACCCCCACCGCGGCTGGCACTACAAACCCCGCAAGCTCCACGCCGACAAGGCGTACAACCTCCCCGACCTGCGGAAATGACTCCGCGGAAAACGGATCGGCGTCCGCAGCGCCCGCAAGGGAATCGAATCCAGCGAACGGCTCGGCCGCCACAGACGGGTCATCGAGCGCACGAGGTCGTGGCTGACCGGCTACCGCCGACTCAACCACCGCTACGAACGCCACCCCCGCAACCACCTGGCCTTCCTCGGCCTCGCCGCCCCCCTCTGCTGCTACAAACGACTCCTCCGACTCACCACATAGGACACGGTCTTATCGCCCACGGTCTGCTGCACCGGGCGCACTGCCCAGGGATCACGGTCCTTTGTGCAAACCCCGTCGTGACGAACGCTTCGGCAAGGAAGGGGGAAGCCGGGCAGGAGCTCCGTGCCGACCGGGCCGGGGTGGCGCGAGGTGTTCCCCCGCCACGTGGGTACCACGCCGGTCCGACCGCGTCGTCTCGTTGATGACCCTTTCCCTGAAACCGCTCTCCCGGAAACTTCAGGCAAGATCCATACGGACGTCCACGACGCCTTCGACCGCGCGAATGGCCCGGACCAGAAGCGGTACCAGGGAACGGTCCCGGAGAGCCCCTTGGACGGTGACAACACCGTCCAGCACGGTGAACTCCACCTGCTCCGGAGGAGAGAGTCCAGCGACGACGGCGGACCTGATCTCCTCGCCGATCTCCTCGTCCGGGCGCAGGAACACCTTCAGCAGGTCGCTGCGGCTCACGACACCCTCCAACATGCAGAGACTGTTCACGACGGGCAGTCGTTTCACCCGTCTGCGAGCCATGATGCGGGCGGCCTCGGCGAGCGTGGCGTCGGGGTGGACGGTGACGGCCGGACTGGACATCAGGTCCCCGGCCAGTACGGCGTCGGCCTTGGACGCCTCCTCGACCGGGCCGGGCAGCTCCGGGGCGTTCTGCCGGAACCCCTCCTTCGGCAGCAGGTCCGCCTCGGAGACGACCCCGACGACGCGGCCCTCGCCTTCGAGGACCGGCACGGCGCTGACTTTCCACTGGTGCATCAGCTCGACGATCTCCTTGTACGAGGCCTCTCGGCCGATGGCCACGGCCGTGTGGGTCATGACATCGCTGACGGTGTACGGGGACGCAGCCATGGGATGCTCCGCAAGTTGTCGGGCGGCCCGGAAGGGCGTGACTCCCGGGTGGTGGCACGACGGCGTACCCATACACGGATCCGCCACTGCCATGAGAAGTGTGGAGACCGGGCCCGGGGCTCTCTGCGACTGCCGGGGACGCGGGTGCCCGGCATGACGGGGCCTGAGCACAGGACCCGGAAGCAGTCCACGTGCTCTCCCGCTCGGAAGGGACGGCCCCCGTGGGCGGAATCGGTTTCCTGCCCGGTCCCCCTCGGGCGGGCACGGTACTGGGCAGGCGGGGTTGCCGTGATGCGAGTCGGAGAACCGCTCATCGGTGGCCTCCTTTGTGGTCTCCGGTGTCAGCATCGCCGGGCAGCCGGTTCACGGGCACGGGTCGTCCGGCCCTCGCCGCAGGTCCGTCCGGCCCCGGGCGGGCTCTGCGATCCCGGAACACCTGGCGGCCCTGCCGGCCGGGTCGCTCCCTGCGCCCGAGCGCAGGACCGGACCGCCGCCCTGTCCCTCCACCATCGCCTCCGGCGCCCCGCGGGCCAACCGGACGCCGGGGCGGCTCGATCACCGGCGGAGCGACCGTCTCGTACGGCACGCTCGACAGGAGGTGGGCGATCATGCTCAGCCGGGCCCTGCGCTTGTCGTCGCTCTCGACGACGTACCACGGGGCCTCCGAGATGTCGGTGCGCAGGACCACTTCCCCCGGGGCCGGAAGGTGCTCGACGTAGCGCTGGAAATACCACTGGCCGCGCTCGCGCTCGGTGGGCCGCGGGAGCGCGACGA
>NZ_JBSFFY010000037.1:0-81313 GCF_053596315.1 Streptomyces sp. NPDC001732 | reverse complement strand
GCGAACGGCATCATGCACGTCGCCGCGAAGGACCTCGGCACCGGCAAGGAGCAGAAGATGACCGTCACCGGCGGCTCCTCGCTGCCCAAGGACGACATCGACCGGATGGTGCGCGAGGCCGAGCAGCACGCGGAGGAGGACCGGCAGCGCAAGGAGGCCGCCGAGACCCGCAACCAGGCGGAGACCCTGGTCCACCGTACCGAGAAACTGATCCGGGACAACGAGGGGAGGATTCCCGCGGACGTGCGCTCCGAGACCGAGTCCGCGCTGGCGGAGGTCAAGGAGAAGCTCAAGGGCGAGGACACCGCGGGCCTTCGCACCGCCACCGAGAAGGCGACGGAGGCCGCGCAGCGGATCGGCGCCGCGCTGTACGCGCAGACCCAGGGCGGTGAAGGCACCGCGGGAGACACGGCCGGCAGTGGTACGGCCAAAGGCGCGGGCGCCGGTGACGACGAAGTCGTCGACGCGGAGATCGTCGACGACGAGCGGAAGGGAGACACCGGATGAGCGAGAACCCGCACCCCGGGCATCAGGGCGAGCGGTCGCTCGTACCGGTGCGCGACTGGCGCGGGACCGCTCCGGCCGGCCTCCCGCCCCGGCGACGCCGGGATGCGGCGGGGAACGGTCGGACGGAGCCGAAGGGCGCGCAGCCGGACGGGGCGGGGGCGCGCGAGAGGATCGCGGAGCTGACCGAGGACCTGCAACGGCTGAAGGCCGAGTACGACAACTACCGCAAGCAGGTGCGCCGCGACCGCCTGGCGGTACGGGAGATCGCGGTGGCCAACGTTCTCACCGGTCTGCTGCCCGTCCTGGACGTCGTGGAGGAGATCCGCAGGCGGAACGACGACCACGGCGCGGCGGCCCTCGCCGGGGTGCTGGAGGACCGGCTGGCGGCACTCGGCCTGCGGACCGTCGGGACGGTGAGCGAGCCCTTCGACCCCCGTACCCACGAGGCGGTCGTCTTCCACGCCTCCGGGGCGGCCCGCGAGGCGGTCTGCACCGAAGTGCTGCGGTACGGCTACCGGGTCGGCGACCAGCTCCTGCGCCCCGCCCAGGTGGTGGTGACAGGACCCGCCCCCGCCCGAGGGCCCGTACTCGAAACGCCCTCGGGTCCCGGACCTGGACGGGCCCCGCTGGGAAGCTGAGCACCGGGCTGGGCGCCTGAGCACCGGACGGGCCCGAGTGCGGTGGGCCGTACGCCGACGCGGGCCGGGAATCCCGGGCCCATCACGCCCGGCAGGGCGAACGGCCGCCGGTGCGCGGGACGTCCGACGCGTCCCGCGCACCGGCCCGAGCGCGGTCCGGGGGGAGTGCCCGGAAGTCCCGCGCGGTCCCTCAGCCGCGGTAGAAGTCGGCGAGGGCGGCGAACGCGGCCTTGGGTTCCCACGGCATACCCGGGTAGGTGGTCCCGAGACGGTCCTCGAAGACCTTCACGATGCCGTAACTGGCCAGGTCCAGGTCTTCGCCGGGGCCACCGTCGGGGCGGTGCGGATGGTCACGGAGCGCGAAGGTGAACACGAAGGTGCCGTCGACGCCCCCGGCGTCGAACGCTTCGAGCAATTCGCGTATGTACGCGGCCTGACCGGCCTCGTCGCGTTCGTACTCCCCGGTCAGCCGGAGGGGCGCACGGGTGTCCTCGTCGTACTCGACGATCTCCAGACCGCGGGCGCCCCTGTCGCCGGCGCCCCGGTAGGAGGCCGAACCGAACTCGGTGATCGTGACCGGCTTTCCCTGCGCGACAAGGCCGGGGACGCCCTCGGCGAACCGGTCGGCGGTCTCGGCCGACCGGTAGAGGTCCAGGGACACGATGTCGAAGAGGGACCAGTCGACCCCTTCGAGCGGTACGGCGGCATAGGTCACCCTGCCGCCGAAGCGCCCGCGGACGAGGGGCACGGCCGTGGCGAGGAATTCGGCGACCCGGGCGCGGGCTCCGGCGACGTGCTCGCGCACGTGCTGCGGGTCGGCCAGCAGCGCGACCCGCTCGTCCACCCCGTCACCGGGCAGGAACCCCTTGTTCATCAGGCTCAGCTCGGCGCCGGTGACGAAGACGACCTCGGCCCCCCGCCGCCTGAGCCGCTCCGCGCGCTCGGCGCAGTCGGCGAACAGCGGCAGCATCTCGTCGGTGGTCAGTTCGAGCGGGTAGGGGGAGAACCAGACCTCCAGACCGAGGCCGGCGGCGCACTCCGCCGCGATCTCGATCCGCTCCGGATCACCGCCCATGACGCGGACCGCGTTGCAGTGCAGGTCGTCGCGGATGATGCGCAGCTCGCGCCGGACCACCTCCGGATCGAAACCGCTGTGCCCGACGGTCCCGCCGTGGACGAAACCGGTGTCGTAGCTGATGCCTCTGGTGCGCATGCGTCGCGTCCTCTCCGCACGGAAAATTTACGGTACGGACCGTACCCTAATTTCTGTGGCATGAGGACGGCAATGAGAATGGGAAGGTACGGGCGGTATCGAGCGCGGGAAGGTGCCATGGCGGAGGAGACGAAGGGGCAGGCGCGGCCGGGCGCCGGGCGGACGCGGCGCCGCGGCGCCGCCCTGGAGGAGGCGATCCTGCGCGCCGCCGCGGACGAGCTCACCGGTTCCGGATACGCCGGGCTGACGATGGACAAGGTCGCCGCCCGCGCGGGGACCAACAAGAACGCCCTCTACCGCCGCTGGCCGAACCGCCTCGCGCTCGGTGTCGCCGCCTACAAACACCTGGCCACGACGGTCCAGCCGCCCGACACCGGCACGCTCCGCGGCGACGTCCTGGAGTGGCTGCGCCAGGCGAACCGCTACTGGAGCTCCCCCCTCGGCGCGATCCTGCGTGAACTGCTCGCCGCCGCCGGGGGGGCCCCGGAACTCCTGGCGCGGCTCCAGGAGAACTCCGCCGACGCCGCGGCCGCCCCTTGGCTGACCATCCTGGGGCGCGCCGTCGCCCGCGGGGAGGCTCCCCCCGAGGCGCTCCACCCCCGGGTCGCCACCGTGGCCATGGTCCTGCTGCGCAACGAATTCGTCGTGCGCGCGGTGCCTGCGGCGCCCGACGAGGTCCTCGTGGAGATCGTCGACGAGGTGTACCTGCCGCTGGTGCGCGGCCGGGGCGAACCACCGGCCTGAGAACCGCCGCTCGGGCCGGCACCGGGGCGGCGGGCGGCACCTGGACCGCCACGTCGCCTCCTCGGCGAGGTGCGGGCGTCCCGCCGGGCCGGGTGTTCCGGGCTGCCGGGCCCCGGCTCCGTCCGGAACGGGTCGGGCCCCGCGGGCGCGGGAAAGCCCCTGGCCGTGCCCGACGGCAAGGGGCCGTCAGGCGTACGGCGCGGGCTTCGCCGGCCGGACGCCGGGATGCGGCCGTGCGTCCCGGCGTCCGGACGGAAACGGGTTCACCGCCGGGGCGCCTCGCGCACGGGGTGCTTGCTCATGACGGAGACCCGGTTGAACGCGTTGATGGTGATCGCCACCCATATCACCGCGGAGATCTCGTCGTCGGTGAGGACCCGGCGGGCCTCGTCGTAGGCGCTCTCCTGCGCGACGGCGTCCGCGGGCTCGGTGGTCGCCTCCGCCAGGGCGAGCGCCGCACGCTCGCGCGCCGTGAACAGCTCGGTGTCGCGCCAGGCGGTCAGCACGCCCAGGCGCCGGGTGGTCTCACCCGCACGCAACGCGGCCCGGGTGTGCACGTCGAGGCAGTAGGCGCAGCCGTTGATCTGCGACACGCGGAGGTTGACCAGCTCCACGAGCACCCGGTCCAGCCCCGCGTCGTCGGCGACCGCGCGGATCGTGCCGGCTGCCTCGACCAGGGCGCGGTAGGCGCTCGGACTCTGCTTGTCCACGAAGACCCGCTCGCTCACGGGGCGTGCTGCCGTCTCACTCAACCTGGACTCCTTCACGGGACGTGCCCGGCTCTCGCTCGTTCTGACGTGCGCCCGACGGAGCATCGGCCTACTATCGGGCATGATTATTGAACATGAAACCATTTTTGGGAGGGGCGTGTGATGAACGACGCCGAGAAGGAGCCCGCCGGACCACCCCGCACGGCCTCCGACCACGGTGAACACCAGCCGAGGATCGAGGTCCTCGGCGCGCGGGACGTCCCGCTGGGCGGCCCGAGGGCGATGACGGTACGGCGGACGCTGCCGCAGCGGGCCCGGACGACGATCGGCGCCTGGTGCTTCGCCGACCACTACGGCCCCGACGACGTCACCGACACCGGGGGCATGGACGTCGCACCCCATCCGCACATCGGTCTGCAGACGGTGAGCTGGCTGTTCAGCGGGGAGATCGAGCACCGGGACAGCATGGGCAACCACGCCTTCGTGAGGCCCGGCGAGCTGAACCTCATGACGGGCGGCCACGGCATCAGCCACTCGGAGGTCTCCACCGCCCGCACCACGACCCTGCACGGGGTCCAGCTGTGGGTGGTGCTCCCCGAGGAACACCGGCACACCGGACGCGACTTCCAGCACCACGTCCCGGCCCCGGTCCGGGCGGGCGGAGCCGAGATCAGGGTGTTCCTGGGAACGCTGGCGGGAGCCACCTCCCCGGTGCACACCTTCACCCCTCTGCTCGGTGCCGAACTCCTCCTCGACCCGCACTCGACGACCGAACTCGCCGTCGACCCCGGCTTCGAGCACGGTGTCCTCGTCGACCGCGGGGACGTCCACGTCGCCGGAACGCCCCTGCGCCCGGCGGAGCTGGGATACCTCGGCACGGGAAACGACACGTTGACGCTGACGAACACGACGGATTCCGCCGCGCGGGTCATCCTGCTCGGTGGGACACCGTTCGAGGAACGGATCGTCATGTGGTGGAACTTCATCGGCCGCAGCCACGAAGAAATCGCCGAAGCCAGGGAAGCGTGGCAGAACGCCTCCGACCGCTTCGGCGAGGTCGACGGCTACGACGGCGACCGCCTCCCCGCCCCCGCCCTCCCCAACGCCCGCATCGCACCGCGCGAAAACCCGACGAACCACTGAAAGGTCCACGATGACCCAGCCCGCCGCCGCTCCGGTCGTCCAGCGAGTGGACTCCGAGCACCGTTACGAGATCCTGGTCGACGGCGTGACCGCCGGCCTCACCGAGTACCGCGACCGCGACGAACAGCGCGTCTTCTACCACACCGAAACGGGCGAAGCCTTCGCGGGACGGGGCCTGGCCTCGGTACTCGTGCGGCAGGCCCTGGACGACGTACGCGCCTCGGGGAAGCGCATCGTTCCGGTCTGCCCCTACGTGGCGAAGTTCCTCGAGAAGCACGACGAGTTCGCCGACATCACCGACCCGGTGACCCCCGAGGTCCTGAAGTGGCTGAAGAGCGTCCTTCAGCACTGACCACTCCCACGACCGCTTCCGCCGCCCCGGCCGGACCCCGCCCACGCGGGCCGGCCGGGACGGCTCGGCCCCCGGCCCGTCGGCTTCGCGGCCCGAACCTCGCCGCCGGCGGGCGCTCTTGTCCCGGAAGCCCACAGGCGCGAGCGTCATCGCGGCGGGCTTCGCGGTCCGGACCGTCACCTCCCTCGCCCGCCCCGTCACCGCCGGCCTCCGGGACCACCACGCCCGCATGAAGTCCCGGCCCCGGTCGAAGTTCACCCGGCTCACCGCCGAGGAGTTCCGGGACGGACTGCGGCGCCCGGAGGCCGACGCCCGGAACGGGCCGACGACCCGCCCGGTCCCCGTCGTGGAACGGTACGACGTGGCCGTGCCGTCCCTTCCCCGAGCGGCGGCCTTCCGGCTGTGCGACCTGCCCGCCCGACGGATGGACTCCCGTGCCCGGGGCGGCACATGAACCCGACAGGGGCCGCTGTCATGCCTCCAGCAGCCGTGCGGCGCGCCGTTCGTCGAGGCCGCCGCGCCATCCCGCGAGCGGCACGGTGATGTCCGAACGCGGTGCGCCGCGCAGGGTGCGGGACGCGGCGTGCCGCTCGGCGGTGGGGACGAACCGGTCCCACATCGGCGGCAGGGACGGACTGGGCAGCACCCCCGTCTCGGCGAGCCCGATGAGGATGCCGTAACGCTGGTACTTGTCGGTGCCGGGCACGATCTTCGCCCGCGCGACCTCCTTCTCCAGCTCGCCCGGCCTCGTCCCCGCCGGTACCGAACGGATCACGTCGAGCAGCGCGCGCAGCCGTTCGCGGTCCTCCTCCTGCGGCCGGGGCAGCCCCTGTACCGCTGCGGCCTCCAGGTCCGGGAGGTAGTGCTCCGGCAGCTCGTTCCAGGACCAGCCGAGCGCGAGACGCAACAGTTGCCCGGTGACGTCGACCTCGGACACCGGGCCCAGTCCGCAGTCGGGAACCCCGTGCCCGTCCCGCGGAGCGGTGCCGAGGAACCGCGCCCACCCGTAGGAGATCACCGTCTGCCGCCCCCGCGGGGAGCTGCCCAGCCCGGCCACGAACGCCGCGAGCACCGTGTCCTCGTGCAGCACCTCGGCCGCGGCGACGGCGCGTTCGACGGTCTCGGGGGCGCCCCACCGTTCGGGCTCGCGCACCGGCCATCCCGCGCGGCGGGCCGCGGCGACGTCCGCGGGATCGTCGGAGGGTTCGGTTCCCTTGACCGTCCCGGTCCGCGCGAAGCGGTACCCGTAGCAGCGCATCAGCGGCTCCAGGTCGCCCTTCCCGGGGACTCGTCGCGGGGCGGGGCCCATGGGGAGGAGGTCGCCGGTCAAGAGAGCACCTCCCAGGACCAGGCCGCGATGCCCACGCGGTTGCGCACCTTCAACTTGGCCTGGATGTTCGCTATGTGCGTCTTCGCCGTGCCGGGGGAGATGAAGAGGCGCGCGCCTATCTCGGCGTTCGTCAGCCCCTCCGCGACGAGGCGGGTGATCTCTTCCTCGCGCGAGGTGAGGGGTGAGGGGCCGCGTGGTGGCGCAGGATCGGGCGCCACCAGGGACCGCAGGAGACGGACCGTGATCTGGGGGCTGATGAGAACGTCGCCGGCCATGGCGGCCCGCACCCCCTCGATCAGCAGGCCGGGGCCCGAGCGTTTGAGGAGAAAGCCGCAGGCGCCGTCCCGCAGGGCCGTGCGGACGTAGTCGTCGTGGTCGAAGGTGGTGACCACGAGGACGCGGAACGGGTCGGGCACGTCCGGGCCCGCCAGGCGGCGGGTCACCTCCAGGCCGTCGAGGACCGGCATGCGGATGTCCGCGACTACCAGGTCGGGGCGGAGCTCGCGGGCCAGACCGACGGCCGTGGCACCGTCCGCCGCCTCGCCCACGACCGTCATGTCCGGCTGGGAGTCGAGGATCAGCCGGAATCCGCCGCGTATGTCGTCCTGGTCGTCGGCCAGGAGAATGCGGGTGGGGGCGGCCGCACGGGTCGGGGGAATGGTCACTTCGGTTCCTTCACAGGGGTTGCTCGGGCTGTTCGGTCTGCTTGGTCGTCTGCAGCGGCAGGACTGCCACGAGGCGCCAGCCGCCCTTCTCGTACGGGCCCGCGGCGAACGTGCCGCCCAGTGCCTCGGTGCGTTCGGCGAGGGCGGGGAGGCCGCGCCCGCCGCCCCGGTGCAGCGGATCGGCACGGAGGCCGGGAGGGGCGTGTGACGCCTCGTTGGTCACGCGCAGTTCCACACCGTCGGGGACGGAGGTGAAACGGACTTCCGCGCGGGGAGCACGGGGGGCGTGCCTGCGGATGTTCGTGAGTGCCTCGACCACGATGCGGTACGCCACCGCGCTCGCCTCCCGCGCGCGCGTGAAGGCCTCCGCCGCGTCCGGCGGCAGGTGGAGACAGACCGTTGTGCCGCTCGAGGCCGTGAAATCGTCGATCAGGGAGGCGAGTCGAGGAACCCCGGGTGGATGGAACGGCGCGTCCGGCACCCCCTGGTCGTCGTCCAGCATGCGTATCGTCCGGTCCATCGTCTCCAGGGCGTTCAGGCCCGCCCTCTCGATCCGCTCCAGGGCCAGGACCGCCTGGCCCGGATCGGTCGCCGCCACGAAGCGTGCCGCCTGGGCCTGCACGACGATGCCGCTGACGTCGTGGGCCACGAAGTCGTGGAGATCGCGCGAGAGTTGCAGACGCTGGGCGCGCCGGGCCTCCCCGACCGCGGTACGCCGGCGTCGCTCCATGTGGCGCGGATAGGCGCCGATCGCCGCCGCGGCGAGCGCGGGGAGCAGCCAGAACGACGCCGCGCCCGTACGTTCCAGGAAACCGCCGTCGAGCAGCCGCGCGGGCCAGACGGCCACCGCGAGGGCCGCGAGGGGAACCGCGACACGCAGCTCCCGCACGGGCGACCAGCGCGTCACCGCCGCGATGAGGAGGAGCAGCAGAGCGGCTTCCGGGAGCTTCCAGCAGGAGCCCGAACGCGTGGTGACGGTCAGGGTGGTCGCCAGGGACAACAACGCGCAGACCGCCGTGGGGCGGGCCAGACGGGTGCGGGCGCCGGTGCGGCGGCGGACCAGGGCCCAGAGCACGGTCGCCGCCGCCGCGAGTGCCGGAAGGCCACCGAGTACCGGACCCGTCATGACCGATGCCATTGCCCCTGCCATTTCCCCCATGGCCCTTCAGCCTACGAGAACGGATTCGTCCGGTTCGGGTTCGCCCTGCCGTCGCCGTCGCCGTCGCCGTCGCCGTCGCCGTCGGGTTCGCCGGTCCCGGCGCCTCCGTGCAGTCCCTCGCCGGTCGGGACCGGGCGCCCCCGGGGTCCGTGTTCCGCGCGGTCACACGCTCATGCCGTAGCCCAGTTCCTCGGCGGCGGTGCACCAGAAGGAGTTCTCGTCGGCAACGGCCCCGGCGTCAAGCGCCTCGAACCGCTCCACCAACGCATCGGTGAGCGCGTCGGCGGCCTGCTCGGCCAGATCCACGGCCCCGGCGTCGTCGGCACCGTCGCAGGGCCCCTCGTACGCGGCGGCCTCGTCGGCGGCCTCCTCGTAGGCGCGGTTGAAAGCGACGAACGCCTCCACACCGGAGTTCACCAAGTGAGGAGCACCGTCCTCCGGCAGGCCCCACACCGATCCGTCGTCGCGCCGTACCCCGAGCGCGCTCAGCCCCGGATCGACCGCGACCAGGGCGTACCGCACACCGCCGGCCGTGCGTTCCGCGAAAGGGGGGTCCTGCCAGGCACCGGGGTGGGGGAAACGGGCACATCCTGCCAGGAGCGAGGCGAGTTCGGTGTCGTCCATGCCGAGAACGTAGCCCGCCCCACTGACACTCCACCGACCCGGTGGACCCCCGTGATCACCCCCGGGCCGGGGCGCGGCCGTCGCCGGGGCGCCGCCGGCTCCCGCGCGGCTGCCCGCGGCCGGCTCCTTCTGCCGGACGAGCAGCACGGCGGGGACCGGAACGAGGAGCAACTGCCCGGCCCCGACGCCTCGGTATACCATCTGCCGAATGCTGGATGGACGGACCAACGATGCGAGAGGCCGCGCCGAAGGCGCCCCGTCGGTCTGGCGGGCGCCGGGCATGCCGGCCCTGCTGGGTTCGACCGCGCTCGGCTTCGCGGGGGTCGCGCTGCTGATGCCGGTCGCTCCCCTCTGGGTGCTCGACGGCGGGGCCGACGAACTGGGCGCCGGCGCGGTCAACGCCGTGATGATGTTCTGCACGGTGATCGCCCAACTGCTCGTGGGGAAAACGCTCGAACGCCTCGGCTGGCGCCGGACGCTCACGCTCGGGGCATGCCTGCTCGGAGCCCCCGCACCGGCGCACCTCCTCACCGACGACGTGTGGGCGGTGACGGCGCTCGCGGCGGTACGCGGCCTCGGCTTCGGGATCATCACCGTCTGCGGTGCCATGGGAGTCGCCGTCCTCGTCGAGCCCGCGCGGCGCGGGCGCGCGGTCGGAGCCTACGGACTGGCGATCGCCGCCCCGCAGTTCCTGCTCGTCCCCCTCTCGCCCTGGCTCGCCGAACAGGTCGGATACGGGCCGGTGTTCACGCTCGCCGTCGTCCCGCTGCTCGCGATTCCGCTCGCCCCGCCCGTGGCCCGCGCCCTGCGCGCCCACGACCGCCCGGCCGCCGGCCCCGGCCGGTCCGCCGACCGGCGCGACACCGCCGCACTGCGCCGCGCCCTGACCGGGCCGATCGCCGCGCTGCTCGCGATCACCTCGGCCGGCGGCGCCGTGCTCACGTTCACCCCGAGCCTGGATCCCGATCCGACCACCGTGTACCTGGCGCTCCTGGTGTTCACCGGGACCTCGGCCCTGTGCCGCTGGGCCTTCGGCGGCTTCGCGGACCGCAGGGGCGCCGCCCCGGCGATCGCACCGCTCCTCCTCGTCGGCGCCGCCGGACTCGCCGCCATCGGTGCCGGGGCGGCCCACGGCCCCGGCACGACCGGCAGGGCCCTTCTGGTCGTCGGCATGCTCACCGTGGGCGTCGCGTACGGCGGCCTGCAGAACCTGACCCTCGTGCACGCCTTCGCCGCCGCGGGGGAGGAGGCGCGGTCGTCCGTCGGCACGGCGTGGAACGTCGGCTTCGACGCGGGCACGGGGCTCGGCGCCCTCGCGGCAGGCGCGGTCGCCGCCTCCGTCTCCTACCCGGCCGCGTACGCCGTCCTCGCACTCGTCACCGCGCTGGTGGGCGCCGCGTGGGCGGTCTCCCGCCGCCGCATCGGCCCAGGCGGACCACCGGCCCCCGGGAAGTGAAGAACCTTCGGCGACGGGAGGGGCGCGCCCGGTACGGAAGCGGAGCGATACGTCGCGGGAACCGCCCGTGACGACGGGGCCGGGCGCCGTCGGCGGGAAGTCCTTTGCGCACCGCAGAGGGCCGGCCACCGGGCGACACGGTGGAGGGACCGTCGCCCCGGCACCCGAACGGCCCGGACCGCCGCCCGAACGGCCCGGGTCGCCGATCGCGCGTCCCGAGGGGTCCGCGGGCCGGGTGGGCTGCGCAGGGGCCGGCGGACGCGGGCCGGCCGGCCCTCCGACGCGATGCCCGACGCGGCCGCCGCCCCTACGGTGGTGGCATGGCGGTGGTGATCAGCGGGTGGAAGCGGCGGGACCGCAACGGTGTGCTGCACGTGTTGGGCGTGACGGTGCTGTTCGCGATGTCGGTCGTGGCCGCCTCGGTCGTACCGCACGAACGCCGCTTCTCCCTGCGCTGGTCCGCCGTGGTGCTCGCGGGAATGGGCTGCGCGGCACTGCTGTGGCGGTACCGTCACCCCGTCGGCGTACTGGCCGTCGCGGTCGGCTGCGGAGTGGCCTTCCAGGTGCTCGGGTTCCGGGAGAGCCCCCTGGTGATCAGCCCGGTCCTGGTGTCGGTCTACACCGTCGCCGTGCTCACCGACCGACGCGTCACCTGGGCCGCGGCGTCGCTCTCGGCCACCGTCCTGGTGGGAGCGGCCGTGATCTGCGACCCCCGGTCGTGGCTGGCCCCCGACAACGCGGCGATGCTGGCGTGGACCGCCCTGCCGGCGGCCGTCGGGGACGGGGTGCGTTCCCGGCGCGCCTACGTCGTGGCGGTGGAGGAACGGGCGGAGCACGCGGAGCGCACGCGCGAGCAGGAGGCGCAGCAGCGGGTGGCGGCCGAACGGGTACGGATCGCACGCGAGCTGCACGACATCGTCGCGCACCACATCGCCCTGATCAACGCCCAGGCCGGGGTCGCCGCCCACCTGGTGGAACGGCGCCCGGAACGGATCCTGGCCGCGCTGGAGGACATCCGGGACACCAGCCGCTCGGCCCTGGACGAACTACGGGTGACCGTGGGACTGCTGCGGCAGTCCGGCGACCCGGAGACACCGCGCGATCCGATGCCGGGCCTCGCCCGCGTACCGGCGCTCCTGGCCTCGTTCGAACACGCCGGTCTGACCGTGAGCCACACCCGGCTGGGCACCGAGGAGCCGTTGGCCCCGGCCGTCGACCTGGCCGCGTACCGCATCGTGCAGGAGGCCCTGACCAACGTGCACAAGCACGCCGGGGCCGACCACGCCCGGCTGTTCCTGCACTACCACCCCGAGCGGCTGACGATCACCGTCGAGGACGACGGACGCACCGGCGGGAGACCGGCCCGCCCGGGGACCGGGCACGGGCTGATCGGGATGCGCGAGAGGGCCTCCACGGTCGGCGGCAGGCTGTACGCGGGAGCGCGCCCGGACGGCGGCTTCACCGTGACGGCCGAACTGCCCCTGCGCCCCGGCCAGGCCATGGGCGAACCACCGAGGAGAGACGGGCATGACGATCCGCGTACTGCTTGCCGATGACCAGGCCCTGTTGCGGGGCACCTTCAGGATGCTGTTCGACTCCACGGACGACATGGAGACGGTGGGGGAGGCGGCCGACGGGCAGGAAGCGCTGGAGCTGGCGCGCGAGCAGCGTCCCGACGTGGTCCTGATGGACATCCGCATGCCGGAGATGGACGGCCTCGACGCCACCCGGCACATCAGCGAGTCCGAGGACCTCGCCGGGGTGAAGGTCCTCGTCCTGACCACCTTCGAGGACGACGAGCACGTCGCCGAGGCCCTGCGCGCCGGGGCCAGCGGCTTCCTGGGGAAGGGGGCCCGGCCCGAGGAACTCCTCGACGCCGTGCGCACCGTCGCGGCCGGTGAGGCGCTGCTGTCCCCGTCGGCGACCCGTGTGCTGATCGAGCGCTTCCTCGCGCAGCCGGAGCCGTGCCCGGCGGGCGTGCACGAGCGGCTGGAGTGCCTGACGCCACGGGAACGCGACGTGGTGGGGCTGGTGGCGCTCGGGCTGTCGAACGACGAGATCGCGGAGCGGCTGTTCGTCAGCCCGCTGACCGCCAAGACCCACGTCAACCGGGCCATGACGAAGCTGGCGGCCCGTGACCGGGCCCAGCTCGTGGTCATCGCCTACCAGTGCGGCCTGGTCAGCCCGGCGGCGGAACCCGGGCCGTCGCGGGCACCCGCATAACCGCAGGTCCGGCACGGGCCGGGGGCGGCCCGGCCCGTGGTGTAGGGGGGCGGGAACGGATACCGCAGCCGTGGTAGCCGGGAAACGCTGCGGAGGGACGACGTGCGAGGGGCCGCGTCGGGGAAAACTGATGTCGAACACCGGACGCGCCCCGTGGGAGAAAGCGGGACCGCGTACGTGCCCCTCGCCTCGGCCCCGCCCCTCCTGGTTCGCACCGAACCCCGGGCGCGGCCCCCGCGACCGGCCCCGCCGCACAGGAAGGACCCGCCCCATGCTCACCGCGACCACGCAGCGCAGCACGACCGGTGCACGACCGGCCGACGACCACGCCCGTACGTCCCCCGCAGCCGAGGAGGCGGTCACGATGGAAACCCACCTGACGACGCACCCCGCCCTCCGGCCCGGAAACGACCGCCGTACGGCCCTTCCCGCCCACCTGTCCCTCCTCCGCGACGCCCTGGCCGAGAACACCGGCGGCCGGTACCGGGAGACGGACCGGGCCGTGACACCGGCCCCCCGCCGACGCGATTCCGCCCGTTCCGCCGGTACCAGGCAGCTCACCCTGGCCCAGTGGGTCCGCCGGACCGCGCGGATCGGGGCGGCGGGCGACGCACGGGCGACGACCGGCTGAACCCGTACGGGGCGGCACACCGGTGCCCGGTCCGGACCCGGCGGTCCGGACCGGGCACCGCCCGGATCACCCCGCCACCAGCCGCGCGGGCACGAAACCCTCCTCCGCGAGCCGGACCCACAACCGGTCCGGGACCGGGAACCGGTACGCGGCGGCGTTCGCCGTCACCTCGGCCGCGGACCGGCAGCCGACGACCACCGACGTGACCGCCGGATGCAGGAACGGGAACTGGATCGCTGCCGCGGCGAGCGGCACCCCGAACTCGGCGCAGATCTCACCGCACCGCCGCGCGCGGGCCAGCGCCTCCGCGGGTACCGGACGGTAGTTGAACATGGCACCGGGGGCGGGGTCGGCGAGCAGCCCGGTGTTGAAGACCCCGCCCACGACCACGGCCGTACCGGTCTTCGCGCACAACGGCAGCAAGGTCTCCAGCGCCTCGTGGTCGAGCAGCGAGAACCGGCCCGCCACGAGAACGACGTCCACGTCGAACTCCGCCACGTACGCGGCGAGCGGACCACTGTGGTTCATGCCGAACCCGATCGCCCGGACCAGCCCCTCCTCCCGCAGCCGGCACACCGCCGGATAGGCCGTGCGCCGGACCTCCTCCGGGTGGTCGTCCGCGTCGTGCAGGTACAGGATGTCGACCGACGAGCGCCCCAGACGCGTCAGGCTCGACTCCAGCGACGCACGGATCCCGGCCTCCGTCCAGTCGGTCACCACCTCTCCCGCCGCCCCGTCCGCCCCGGGCCGCAGAAGCCATCCGGTCTTGGTGGAGATCACCGGTTCGGTGATCCCGGCCGGGGCGAGCAGACGGCCCAGCCGCTCCTCGGCCCGGCCGTGGCCGTAGCGCGGCGCCGTGTCGAAGTACCTGATGCCCGCACGGGCCGCGGCCTCCAGCGTCGCGGCCGCGTCCGGCTCGGTCACCTCCTGGAACAGCCCGCCCAGCGGGGCGGTGCCGATCCCGAGCCGGGGCAGTTCGAAGGGCAGCCGGAGCGGCGCCCCGGCCGTCGGCGAACCGGTCATCGTGCCACCTCCCACGGGGACCGGTAGCTCGGTCGGCCCGCCCGCAGCGTCATCGTCAGGGTGAGCCGCACCCGCGTCCCCCCGGGCAGCCCGACGGTGCAGAAGGGCCCCTCGACGTCGTGCACGGGGCCGTCGTCGAGCCGGACGGTGTGCACGAGGTGCTCGGCGAACGAACCGGCCTGCACCACCACCGAACGCGGGACGTCGCCGAGGTTCACCAGTTCCACCACGGTGTGGTCGGGCCGCACGTCGGACACGAGCGCGGCGACGTCCTCGGGCAGCCCCGGCCGCCGTTCGACGGCGTCGTGGTAGCGCAGGTGCAACTGCGCCAGGCCGCCGTTGTAGAGCACCTGCGGGGACCCGGTGGTCAGCTGCAACAGCGCCTCGGTGAGCACCGGATTGCGGTCCTGCCAGTGATGGATTCCCAGGGCGTCCGGGCCGACGGCCGGGTCCACCGCGTCGTTCTCGATCGAGGCGACCCGCTCGGCGCAGACGGCGAGGGCGCTGCGCAGCATCCGCTCGGGAAAGTCCGGATTGCGGCCGGCCAGGTACTCGTACCACGGCTCCTCGTGACCGGCCTCGTCCTTGATGCGCTGCGTGTGCACCGTCGTCCAGTCCCACTCCGATGTGGAACGGAGCTGCTCGATGCGCTCCAGGTCCACCTCTTCGCGGCTGAAGTGCCAGAGGGACATGGGAAGTTGGGTCGGCATGATGGTGTAGTCGAACCAGCCGGAGTCGTCGTGCCGCTGGGGCACCATGAGGGTGCGCCCGCCGGGGGTCGCGCGAAGATGCGGCTGCCAGCGCCTGCCGAGGGTGCCCATCCCGTCGGCGCCGCGCCGCTCGGCGTGCCGCAGCACCGTGTCCAGCGGGTTGCGGGCCAGGTCCAGGAAGCCCTTCTCGCCGGTGAGCAGCGTCGCGTTGGACGCCCCGATGATCGTGGCCGATCCCACGGGGGAGAGCCCGTGCGGCCACGACCACCCGTAGTGCCCGCCGTACCAGCGGCCGTCCAGGTACTCGCCCACCACCCCGCTCAGACCGGCGTTGTCGGGCACGACGTCGCGGCCGTCCAGCCGCTCGTGCCACGCGCCGACGTACTCGGCGACCCAGTCCGCGTAACGCTTCTCGCCGCCGATCAGATGGGCGTTGACGGCGAGACCGGTCGCGGCGAGGTTGACGATCGTGTCCCCGCGCCCCATCCGGTCCCACATCTCCCGGCCGTAGGCGCGGGCCCGCTCCGGGGACGCGGCCAGCTCGTCGAAGGGCGCGGCGGCGTCGATCCATTCGAGCGGCAGGCCGTAGGGGCGAAGGGCGGCACTCCACGGGAAGTACGTGTCGTGGTCGCTGAACCCCGGGCGCGGGCCTGCGGAGCCGTTGTGCGGCGCGCGGATCACCCGGTGCCCGGGATCGTAGTTGGGCCCGCCCGGCAGATAGAAGTCGGCGAAACGGCAGGCGAGTTCCCGCAGCTCCGTATCGCCCGGATCGGCCAGGCACAGCCCGTAGAACAGCAGCATGCCCTCGCCCTGGTGGAACCAGTCGTAGCCGCGCTCCAGGCCGGCCTCCAACATGCCCATCTCCGTGAGCTGGGCGGTGACCCCGCGCCAGTGCCGCCGGGACGCGGTCAGCAGGTCCGCGCTGCCGCCCAGCAGGTACAGCGTCGGCCAGTTGAAGAACGGTTCGTAGAAGTCGTCCACGCCGTCACGGCCGTCCAGGCCGTGCCCCAGCGAGTCGTGGAAGACCAGACGGCCGTCGCGCTCGGTGTAGCGGTCGGCGAACGTCCGCCACGCCTTGTCCTGGGCGGCGAACAGTTTCCGTTCGAGCACGGCCCACCGCGGTACGTCGACGACCCGGCGGCTCGCCCTCAGCTCCGGCGTCCGCATGGCGTCCCAGGCCGTCATCGGCCCGCCCCCGTCGGGGAGTTGCCGTCGCTTCGCCCGGTCATGAGCACCAAGAACACCCGGCCCTTCATAATCGCCCATCGATTACCGATGGCTAGACTCATGGGCACGGACCGACGTGTCAATACGTCGGCGACGCTCCCGTGGAGGGTGATGTCCGTGATCGACTGCCATGCCCATCTGTGGGATCCGGCGGAGGGGTTCGGGTGGATCCCCCCGGGGTCCGCGCACCACCGGGAGTTCTCGGTCGCCGACCTGGAGGAGTCCGGCGCCGGGTGCGGCCTGACCGGAACCGTCCTGGTCGAGGCGGGCCGCGGCGACACCGGCGAGACGTTCGCCCTGCGCGATCTGCGCCTGCGCCGACCGGACCTGGTCGCCGGATACGTGGCGAACCTGCAGGTCCACGGGGAGGCCGGGCCGCAGCGTTTCTGGGCCCTGCTCGACGAGCTGGGCGACACCCGGCCCAACGGGATGCGGCTGAGCGGGGGGACGTGGGCCGACACACCGGAACGGGCCCGCGCGCTCGTCCCCGTGCTGGCCGGGGCGGGCGTGGTGCTCGAACTCAACCTCGGTGCCGGTGCTCTGCGGACAGCCTCCGAAGCGGCTTCCCGGCACCCGGAGTTGACCGTTGTCGTCGACCACCTCGGCAACCCGCCGAACCTTCGGACGGAGCCCGCGCAGTGGTACCGGGACCTCGAACGAGCCGCCGCGCTGCCGAACGTGGTGATGAAGATCTCCGGCCTGCTCACCCAGCACGGCGTCGCCGCCGCCCGGATCGCCCGCCTGGTCCGGCACGCCGTCGACGCCTTCGGCCCGGCCCGGTGCCTCGTCGGCTCGGACTGGCCGATCTGTCTGCCCCGCGGCTCGCGGGTCGATTCGCTGGCCGCGGCCGGATCGGGGACCGCCCATCTGCCCGAGGAGCAACGGCGGGAGGTGCTGCACACGACGGCCGTGCGCGTGTACGGGCTGCGCGGTTGACAGCGTTCGGACCGCACTGCTTCGATCATTGATCGATAGGCGATAGATGGTGAATGAATACTGTCGGTCGACCGGGCCGGTCCGGGCCCCGCGAAAGCCCGGGACGGCCTTCCTCGGCCCGCCTCTCCCGGACGGACCGGAGAGGCCCCGCCCCCGTGGCAGGACCGGCCTCCCGGGGCGCGTGACGTGCACGAATCCACCCCCGGACCGGCCGATCTTCGGGATTCGCCCATCGATAGACGATGACCGCGTATCATGACTCAACCGGCTCCCCACATTGCAGGATTGGGATTTCATGGCATCGAACGCGTCGGCTGGGTTCGTCTCCACGCTGGCCACCAACAAGGACCGGTTCCGTAAAACCCTGATCTCCGACCAGGTGTACGAACTGCTCCGCCATGCCGTCGTCGAGGGCGACCTCGCGCCGAACGACCGAGTGGTCGAATCGGAGATCGCCAGACGTCTGGGGGTGAGTCAGGCCCCGGTACGGGAAGCGGTGAAACAACTGGCCCGGGAGGGCCTGCTCATGCACATCCCGCGCCGCGGCCACTTCGTGGTCGAGATCTCCTCGAAGGACGCGGAGTACGCCCGCCAGGTACGAGAACCCCTGGAACGGCTGGCCGCGCAACTCGCCACCGAGAACCTCACCGAGGAACACCTGGGCGAACTCGACGCGCTGGTGGAACGGATGCGCGCCGCGGCGACCGCCAACGACGTCAGCAGTTTCCGCGACGCCGACATCGAGTTCCACACCACGGTCGGCCGGATCGCGGGCAACCCCTTCCTGACCCGCATGTGGGAAGTACTCGAACCGAGCCTGCGCGCCCTGCGCGCCATCTCCGATCCCCTCTTCGAGGGGGACCGGCAGGCGATGGCCGATGAACACGGCCGCCTGGTGAACCTGCTGCGCGCCGGCGACCCCGACAAGGCGGCCGACGCGTTCGCCGACCACGCCGCGGGCCGCGGACCGGTGCCGGACGCGCGCGCGGCCAAGAAGCCGCGCACGTCCGCCACCGCCAGGAAACGCTAGTTCCGCTCCCGGCACCAGTGCGGGACCGGAACGGTTCGCCGCAGGCCGGCGAACCGTTCCGGTCGAGGCACCGTCGGCGAACCCGGTGTCCCGCCCACCGCACTGGCCCCCGCCGGACGCCCTCGGCATAGCTCTGACGTGTGCCGTCGACCTGGTCACGGCGCTGCGCCGCACCTGCACGGTGACGGTCATGTTCGCCTGCTACGGACCTGGGCGGTGTACGTCCTGTGCGGCTACTGGCCCGTCGCGAACTCACCGGGCCCCATGCTGATGTGCTACATGGTGGCCGCCCGACGTTCACCCGCGTGGGGCGGGACGGCGGCGGCATCGCTCACGGGGATATGGGTGCCGGCATCGGTGGGTGACGCACAGGCCGTCATTCCCACTGCCGTGATGCAGGGACTCGTCTTCTCCGGTGTGCTGGGGAAGTTCGGTGATTCGGCGCGGCGACTGGGCCTGGCCAACACGGCACTCTCCGCCGCCTCAACCGCGCCCGTGCCGGAGCTCCGGCACGGGCCACCCTTCGTTCACCCGTGCTGCTAACGACGGGCTCCCGCCGTCCACTTGGGCGCTCCGTACTGGTGGGCGCCGAGGCTCGGGGCCGGGTCCGTGGACCCGTCGTTGATGCCCGGCAGCGCGATTCCGACGTTGCGCGCGGGGGACTTCTCCGACAGCCGGTAGTCGTGTTGCGCGGCATCGACGAACAGCGGATCGACATCGGCCGGAAGATTGGCGGACAGCACCAGCCCGCCGTCCGTGGCACCGTCCAGGCCGCGGATCGGGCCGACGTTGTTGTAGATCTTCGTTCCCGTGGACTGCCCCGGTTCCCTGACGTAGAACAACGTCATCCCGCCGGTGTTGTTGTACACGCCGTTGTCGTGCGAGCCGGTGCCCAGACCGTTGAGCATGACCGTGCCCTCACGGTTCCCCCAGCCCACGTTGTTCGCGATGACCAGGTCGCTCTGGCCGTTGTCCGCGTAGATGCCGGAGATCCCGAACGTGGTGAGCGTCGTGGCCGGCGCGGGGTCGTGCAGCACGTTGTGGTCGAGGGAGGAGCCCATCATCCAGGCACTGCAACAGGTGTAGATCGCGGCGACGTCGAGGCTCAGCCGGGCGTACCCGGAGATGTCGTTGTACGCGATCCGGTCCGGGCCCGGGGCGAGGCCGCCGACGGTGTTCCACTGCAGGTTGATGCCGCTGCGGCCGACCCGGGAGATGGTGTTGTTCATGACGGTCTGGCTGTTGCCCTGGACCGCGATGCCCGCCGCGTACGTGCCCATGTAGTCCACGTCGTGGATGATGTTGTCCGTCGCGGTGTTGTTCTGGCCGCGCAGGGCGATCCCGTTCCCGGCGCTGAACGACAGGTCGCTGTTGACGATTCTGTTGTGGGTGCCGTTCAGGACGATGCCGGTGTCGGCGACGCCACGGGTCACCGTGGAGCCGCAGTCCGTCGCGCCCCGGGTGATGTCCGTGTAGTGCGACAGGTACTTCCCGGTGATGCCGTTCAGGGTGACGCCCGTGCTGGACTCGCCCGTCCTGATCGTCGAGGCGAACAGGCCGATCCCGACGACCGAGGTGTGGCCGGCGCCGGTCAGGTCGAAGGCCAGGGTGCGCGACTTCGCCTCGATCGTGTGCCGGCCGGGGTCGTCCTCGCTGTAGAGGTACAGGCGCTTGGCCGTGGGGTCGTAGAACCACGTGCCCGGGTGGGCCAGTTCGCCGATCTTGCCCGCCAGGGCGTAGCGGGTCTCCTTCGGCACGACCTTGTGCACGCACGGCGGCGCCGCGTCCAGCGTCACCGAACCGACTGCGGAGCTCTTCACCTTCGCCGTCGCCGACACGTACCAGTAGCCGGTCAGCGCACGCGCGCCGTCCCAGTACCCGGCCGGCCGGGTCAGCGCCGGGTCGGCGATGGTGGCCTCCGCGCTGCCCGCCCCGGCGTACTGCAGGGTCGGGGCGAGCAGGTCGGGGCCCGGGTGGGGCCACTGGGCCTCGACGTCCATCTTCTTGTCCGTGAACACCTGCACGGTGGTCACGTCGGAACCGAGGTCCACGCGGGTGCTGTGGATCCGTCCCGCCCTCACGGCCTCGCCGAACGGCGAGGCCGCCGCGTACGGGTCGGTCTCGGCGATCTCGGCGAGGTCCCGGTCGGTGACCTTCGACCAGCCCCGGACGCGGTCGGCGCCGTTCATCGTCACCTGCGCGCCCTCGGCGGCACGGTAGGTGATCGGCCGCCCGGGGGTGCCCGACCGGGCGGGCACGACCGTCTCCTGGTAGGTGCCGGACATGATCAGGCAGGTGTCGCCCGGCCCCATCACGTCGGCGCACCGCTGGATGTGCCGGAACGGGGTCCGGGCCGTGCGGCCGTCCGCCGTGTCCCGGCCCGACGGCGCGACGTAGTAGGTCCGGCCCTCCTCGGCCTGCACGGCGGTGGCCGGTACGGCGGCCGCCACCACGGACAGGGACGCGAGCACGGCGCCCGCGGACCACGGGCCCCGGCGGGACTGTGACCACCATTTCCTCAGCACTGCATGTCCTTTCTCCTTCGACGGACGGTCCACGGACGGCGGGCCCGGCTCATCCCTTCACCGCACCGACCGTGAGGCCGCTGATGATGTGGCGCTGCATGTAGATGAAGAAGATGATCACGGGCGCGACCGCGAGCAGCAGATTGGGGAACACCTTGGTCAGATCGGTCGAGTACTGACTGATCCCGGCGTAGATCGCCGTCGTCACGGTGTAGTGCCCGGACGACGGGCTGAGCAGGATCTGCGGGCTGACGAAGTCGTTCCAGATTCCTATGGAGTTGAGGATCAGCACCGTCACGACCGCCGGACGCATCAGCGGGAAGACGATGGTCCAGAAGGTCCGGTGCCGGCCCGCCCCGTCGATGGTCGCCGCGTGGTCGATGTCCACCGGAATGGTGCGGATGAAGCCGACGAACAGGAAGATGCTCACCGGCAGGGTCGTCGCCACGTCGTGTGCGATCAGACCGGTCACGGTGTTCGCGAGCCCGATTTCGCGCAGCACGTAGATCACCGGGATGATCACGGCGGCGCCGGGGATGAAGGTGCCGGCCAGGAAGTACAGCAGCACCAGCTGCGTGCGGCGCCTGAGACTGCGCGCGATCGCGTACGCGGCCGGTCCCGCCAGCAGGATGCACAGCACGTCCACGACCACGACCAGGAAGAGGGTGAACCCGTAGCCGCCGATCACGTTGTACTGGGGGCTGCTGACGGCCGCGGAGAGGTGCTCCAGCGTCAGACCGCCGAGCGGCAGCGAGAACGGGCTGTCGAGGATCTCCTCCTGCGACTTGAACGCGTTCACGACGAGCAGGTACACCGGCACGACCATGACGAGGAACAACACGCCCAGCAGCACCCGGCGCAGGAGCGAGCGGGGCTCGCGCCGCCGTTCGCGCCGGGCCCGGGTGCCGGGCACCGGCGGTGCCGTCCGCTCCTCGCGGACCTTCGCCTCGGTTACGACCACCACCTGCTCCTAACCAGCCGCGGCTTGATCTTGACGGTTGCGCAGCGCCGTCACGAGGAGGGCGAGCGCGGCGGACACGACCATCAGGAACACCGCCTGGGCCGTTGCGTAACCGACCTTGGTGCCCTCGAAGGAACGGGCGAGGATGAGATAGGTGAACGTCTGCGTCGAACCGGCGGGCCCGCCGCCGGTCAGGCTCACCACGATGTCGTAGGCCCGGATCAGGCCCACCAGGTTGAGCACCGTCGCCACGGTCACCACCGGCGCGATCATCGGGACCACCACGCGCAGATTGGTCTGGCGCCGGGTGGCACCGTCGATCGCGGCGGCCTCCAGCAGTTCCTTCGGCACCGTCTGCAGCGCCGCCACGAACAGCACGACGTTGAACCCGAACCCGGCCCACACGATGACCCCGATCAGGGTGATGAGCGCGAGTTCCTCGTCGAAGAGGAACCCGATGGGTTCCATGCCGAACTTGGCGAGGGTGTTGTTGACGGCGCCGTTGGTGCCGAGGATCGCCGCCCACAGATACCCGAGGATCAGCGCGCTGATCACGTGCGGGAAGTAGGCCACGGCCCGGAAGAACGAGTTCGTGCGCGACCGTCCCTTGAGCACCAGCGCGTACACCAGGCCCGCGCCGACCATGAGCACGGTGCCGGCCCCGGCGATGAGCGCGGTCACGTACCAGGCATCGCTCGAACTCGGGTCGTCGAACAGGTGCCGGTAGTTGTCGAGGCCGATGAACCGGGACGGCGAGAAGCCGTCCCAGTCCGTCAGGCTGAGATACACCGCGACGCCCACCGGGATCACGGTCATCACGGTGTAGAGCAGCACGGCCGGCCCCAGGAGGCCCAGGGAGACGGCGGTCTCCCGCAGCCGCGCGCGCCGCCGGGCGGTCGTGTGCTCCCGCCGGGTCAGCTCTGCGAGTTCCACCACGTGTCCAATCCTTCGGCGGCGTCCTCGGCGGAGGCACCCGTGTACAGGGACTGGACCTGCTTGTTGAGTTCGTCGCCGAAGCCGGCGATCGGCTGTGCGGGGCCCGACTTGACGAGCACCGACGGCGCACCGTCCAGGATCTTCTGCACCGAGGTGCCGAGACTGGACATCGGGTAGCTGAAGCCCTCCCGCAGATTGCCGTCGGCGGCCAGCTGGCTCCTGATCGCGACCGGGTCGGTGACCAGCCACTTGACGAACTCGATCGCCTCGGCCCTGTGCCGCGACTTGTTCACCACGACGTACGGGTTGGAGATGTTGCCGAACTGGCCCGACGGGTACGCCCCGTCGGTCGGCATGGTGAACACGCCGATGTCGTCGCTCTTCTTCGCGGCGTCCGCGGCCGGCACGAAGTACGAACCCATGATGTACATCGCGGACTTGCCGTTCAGGAAGGCGGTCTGGCCGTCCGCGTAGGTGAGACCGAGGGCGCTCTTGTCGAGGTGGCCCGAGTCGATCCACTCCTTGTAGTGCTCGAAGTAGGGCAGGTAGCCGCTGTCGGCGAAGGAGACCTTGCCGTCGTGGCGCTCGACCGTCCACTTCGGGTTCTCGGTGAGGACACCGGCGTCCGCCATCATGGAGAACTGGGCCCCCGTCACCCACTGCCCGGCCGTCTGCAACGGCTTGTAACCGGCGGACTTCAACTTCCCCATGGCATCGGTGAACTGATCGAGAGTCCGGATCTTCGTCGCGTCGACCCCGGCCTCGGCGAAGGCGGCCTTGTTGTAGAAGACGAGCGACTGGATCTGCTCACCGACCCCCACCACATAGCGCCTGCCGTCGATGGCGTACTGCTCGGCCAGTGGGGTGTCGGCCGCCCAGGGCTGGTCCGACAGGTCGGCGAACAGGGAGACGTTCTCCGCCGTCGGCGTGATCTGCTGGGCCACGTCCGGCGGGTCGCCCGCCGCCAGATCCTGGGTCAGCTTGGCGTTCGCCGATATCGTGCCGGTCAGCTCCAGCTTCACCTTCACACCGGGATGCTTCTTCTCGTACCGCGCGAAGAGGTCGTTCCAGTACTTCTCCGTGAGGTTCGGAGAGATGTTGACGATGACGCGCAGGGTCGTGCCCCCCGCGTCGTCGCCGGAGCCGCCGCCACAGGCGACGGCGGAGGCCATCACCAGCGGAGCCACGGCGAAAGCACAGGCCCGGCGCCAGACAGTTCTCATTCGAGACACGCTCCCTTGCGTAGTCGTAAGTGATCGATAGTCGGCTCTTCCTGCCGGCTTGCGGCTCCGCAGGCAGGGGAGGGCGGGCGAGCTGCCGGGGTGGCACGGGGACTCGCCGACGCGCTGGGAGGGCGGGGCCGGGGGTGGCCCGGCACCTTGGGCCCACTCGGGGAACTATCGTCTATCGATTACTGATGCTATGGGTGGCACCCCGGCATGTTCAAGGGTGCTGCAGCCAATCCGCCCGTACGGACCCGGAGTTGCCCCTGCTCCCTCATCCGTCGTGCGCTTCGAACTCGAACCCCGGCAGCGGTACGTCCGGCCGGGCGCCGCGGCGGGGCTGCACGGACCGAAGGGGCGAACGTTCCGCAGCGCGCCGCGTCGGACCGGCAGGCGGATGCTGTGGGCACTGAACTCTCCTGGCACTGTTGACAGTTCACAATGGTCGGCTGTTATCTACCATCGATAGGCGATAATGTCACTGGCGTTGCGTGCGGCGGAGTGCGCGGAGAGGCATGCGAATGAACCCGACCGGGGACCGAGAAGCGCCGTCGACGGGGGAGGCGGAGACCTACACATCGATGCGGGCGCCGGTCCACACCTCGTCCTTCGTGCGGCCGACCGCGCGCATGGTGGAGGCACTCGCGGACGTGAGCGCCGCCACCGCCTGCGCGAAGCTGCACCAGATGGGCATCACCCGCACCTTCATCGACGGCCCCGTGCCACTGCACCGGGAACCGGACGTCAAGGTCACCGGCGGCGCCGTGACCCTGCAGTTCCTCCCGCAGCGCGAGGACGTCTTCTCCGGCGCGGAACAGGAGGACATCGAGCGCAAGACCGCCCTGTGGGGTGTGCTGGAGTCCATCCGCCCCGGCGACGTGCTGGTCGTCTCGGCATACGCGAGCCACTTCACGGGCTGCCTCGGGGACATGCTGGTGCGTTACTTCAAACTCCGCGGCGGCGCGGGCATCGTGGTGGACGGCAGAGTGCGCGACGCCGCCCGCATCCGCGCCCTGGGCGTGCCCGTCTGGTGCACCGGTGTGACCCCGCACTACGCGTCGCAGACGGAGCTCTTCCCCTCCGCGTTCAACGTCCCGGTCGGGGTCGGCGGCACCCTGGTGACCCCCGGGGACCTCATAGTGGCCGACGAGGACGGCGCCGTCGTGGTGCCGCAGCACAGCGCCGTGCCCCTGGCCGAGGACGCGCTGCTGCACCAGGACCGCGAGGCGTTCGCACGGCAACGCCTCGACGAGGGCGCCAGGTTGTCCGACTACTACCCGCTCACCGGCGCGGGCATGGCCGAGTACCTGGCGAGCCGCTCCGCCGACTGAGACACCGGAACACGGACCACCCGCGCGAACGGGCCGGGCCGGCGAACGCACGAGACCGGCCCGAGACCCGCGGCCTTCCCGTCCCGGACCGTTCGCACGACCCGGTCCAGCAGAAGCAATGGCCGTTCACCGGTTCGGGTGTTCGCGTGCCGGACCGGGGGTGATGCGGGCAGTGTCGTGGAGGAGACCGGGCAGGCCCTGGGAGGGGTGGTGCTTCGGATGCGCCGCGCCGCGCCGGGTCTTCGAGCGTCACCGGTGTTCGGGCCGGTGGGGAGGAGCGCGTCACATGTGGGAGACCGAGGAATTCGGTGCCGAGCACGAGGGACGGCCCGGCGTGCTGCTGGCCGACGGGACCGAACCGGGGCCGGTGTACTTCGACACCGGGAGCGGGCCGACGATGCACGCGAGCACCGACTGGTGGGTCTACGACGGTACGTTCCGCGCCCCGGCCGCCACCGAGATGCGCGGGGCGTGTTCGTGCGGCTGGCGCGGCACCGCCCGCTATCCGCTCGACTGGCAGGAGGTCGACCGCCGCCGCCCGTACCTGTTCGACACCAGCGGCCCGGAGAACGACCGGGACACCCACATCGCCGAGGTACAGGCCGGCACCGTGCCCGTGCCCCCGGACGTCACCGCACTGATCGACCAGCTCGGGAAACGCCTCATCCGCCTGGTCGACGAGGAACCCCTGGCCGCGGTCCGGGCCGCCGCGACCCTGGAGCGCCTCACCAAACAGGCCACGACCGACGTCGCGTTCGACATCGACACCCCCGGTGGCCCCTCCTGGGACGAGGTCGGCCGGGCGCTCGGAATCAGCACCCGGGCCGCCCGCTCCCGCCTGGCCCACCACGCCCTGCACCACTGACCCCGGCAACCGGGCCCGCGCATCCGGAACGGGACGGCGGGCCCGGCTCCCCCTCGCCGTCCCCGTGCAGCACGAGGACACCGTTGCCGAGGCCGGTGGAGGACCAGGCGGTTGCGCCGCAGTCGTCCGGACACGACGCGCGGTCCGGGCAGGCTCTCGGGCAGAGCGGGGCGGTGAGGAGAGAACGTGAGGCTTCCTTACGGAGACGGCGGTTCCGTCCGCTTTCGTGCCGGAAGCGGACGGAACCCGTCACCTTCTTCCCGTCGTCCTTGTCGCCGGTGCGCTCCCGCCGTCGGCGCGCCCCGGGAAGATTCCGCCCCGTCCCCGAGGAGGACCCCATGCGCTCGGACCCCGCCCGTGCGTCCGCCCGCCGTACGCCGCGCCGCGCCCCGACCCCGGGGCAGGTCGGAAGCATATTGACCATGCTGGCCGCGATCGGTGTGCTGTCCCGCTTCTTCGAAGGGCCGGGGTTCTGGCTCGGGGCGCTCCTGGGCACGGCCGGTGTGCTCGGCGCCGTCGTCGCATTCAGCACGGCCTGCGGTTGGATTCAGATGTCCCTCGGCACGATCGCGGTCCTCACCGGTGCGATGTTCGTCATGCATGCCCTGACCCTGCTGCTGGTCTGACGGGCCGTCGGCCGGGGGAGGGGCGGGACGGCCCGTGCCGGTTCCGTGCCTCGTCCGGCATCCGGCCCGCCGCTCCTCGCGCGGCCGGTCAGACCACGCCGCGGGGCAGCCGGGCATGTCCGACGGCCAGGGACACGGCGGCGGCGGCGAAGCCGAGGACCGCACCGGCCGCGACATCACCGGGATAGTGGACGCCCGTGTGGACACGGGAGTAGCCGACGGCGACGGCCAGCGCCCCGAGCGGCACCGCCGCCGGAGGCAGCACGACGCCCGCCGCCGTGGCGAACGCGGTCGCCGATGCCGTGTGACCGGACGGGAAGGACGCCGACTGCGGCATGGGCACGTGCCGGTCCACGATCACCCGGGCCTGCTCCCGGTCGGGCCGGCGCCGACGGACCATTCTCTTGCCGAGCAGATTCGCCGCCGCCGAAGCCAGCGCGACCGCGCCGACCCCGGCCACCGCCGCCCTGCGGGCACGGCCGGGCCTCAGCGCGAGGCCGGCCGCGACGGTCAGCGAGATCTTCGAATGGTCGGCCGTGTGCGACAACCGCCGCAGCGCACGGTCCAGCGTGGGCGTGGGGGTGGCGGCCACGGCCGCGTACAGGGCCCCGTCGATCGCCTGCAGATCGCCCAGCACGGCCGCCGCGGTACGGCGGACCGATGCGACGGACGCGGAGGTCTCGCGGTCAGCCACGGTGCCGCCCTTCGGGGGTTTCGCCGACCCGGCCGAACGCGAGGCCGACGAGCCGTCGCCAGTCCACGGGCGGAGCGGGCGGGGCCACGCCCGGCCGGTCGCGCGGGACCAGGACCCGCAGCGCGCCCGGCCGCGACGTGCACACGACCGGTGTGGGCATGCGCAGCGCCTCGCCGTCCACCGCCACGGGGATCTCGTCGGCGTCGGACGTCACCTCGACCCGGTGCGCGGTCATGACGGTCAGCCCCGTGGACTGCGAACCCCGCACGGCCAGCTCCGCCGCCTGCACCGCGCTTTCCACCCGGATGCCCAGCACGCCCAGCACACCCTCGTCGAGCCGGGACCGACGGCCGCTGCCGGTGACGTCGTCGGGGGAGACGTACGGATTGTTGCTGACCAGCAGCGCCTGCTGGGACGAGAGCGCGACGCCGTCGACCCGTGCGTCGAGCCGCCGCACCCCTTCGCCGACGAGCAGGTCCGGCATCAGGCTCAGCACTGTGCCCGCCTTGTCGTCCCGGTACTCCGGACGGTGCACGACATCCGCGTACACGCCGAAGGACACGGTGTTGACGAAGCCCCGGCCCGCGACGTCACCGAGGTCGACCCGCAGCTCCTCGCCGTCGGTCAGCGCGTCGAGGCAGCGGGCCGGGTCGGAACGGTCGAGGCCGAGGTCCATGGCGAAGTGGTTGCGGGTACCGGCGGAGACCACGAGGAACGGCAGACCGTGCTCGGCCGCGACCGCCGCGACCAGCGCCTGGGTGCCGTCGCCGCCCGCCACCCCGAGCAGATCCGCGCCCTCGGCCACCGCGTCGCGGGCCAGCGCGGCCACGTCGGCGGGAGCGGACGGATCGAGCAGGATCACCCGGGCCCCCAGCGCCTTCGCCCGCTCGGCCAGATCGAAGCGGCCCACCTTCCCGCCCCCGGACTTCGGGTTCATGATCAGCACCGGCCGCTTCGGCCGGGGCGCGGCCACCTTCTGCCGCGACCGCTCCGGACGCGACCTCCGCAACGCCGCCCGCGCGCAGGACAGTGTCACGGCCCAGCACAGGAACGCGGCCAGTGCCGTCAGCCACAGCCCGTTCCGCGCGAAGAGCAGCACGACACCGACCGGCGAGGCGACCGTGACGAGAGCGCCGAACAGCCGCACCACGCCGCGGTACGCGAGGAACCACCACACACCGACGGCGCAGACGGCCAGCCCGAGCAGCCCGGCCCCGATGACCAGCAGCCCGCCCTCGCCCAGGGGGAACACCAGCACGATCACGGCCCCGACCGCCGTCAGCACGGCCAGACGCGCCAGCAACCGAGCGGCCGCGCCCCCGCCGGAGTCCGTCGTCCGTGCCGTACTCATGTCTCCTCGCCCCATACCGTGTTCCGCCTCCCGGCCTCGCCCGTTCCACCAGCCTGCGTGCTTTCGGTCCGTGGATCATCCCGGCCGCGCCGGGCGGGTGAGCCCCGGCCGGCGAACCCGGCGGGACCGCGCGAGCGGGCCGCCCCCCGGACCTCCGGTGCCATGATGATCCCCGTCGGCGGACTCCTGCTCACGCAACGCCCGGCCGACGAACCCCTGCTCCGCCCCGCCCGAAGACCGTGACGCCCCCGAAGGAGGAAGACGCGGAGGGCCCCGCACGACCGGAACAGGCAGGCCCCGCGGTCCGCGAACGCGTCCAGGAGAGCTTCGACCGCCAGGGCCTCATGACCCACCTCGGCGCGCACCTCACCCACATCGGCCCCGGCCGCGTACACATCACCCTCCCGAACCGCCCCGAAGTCGCCCAGCAGCACGGCTGCGTCCACGCCGGAGCCACCAGCACTATCGCGGACAGTGAGGGCGGCTACGCCGCCCTCACCCTGTTCCCCGAGAACTCCGAAGTACTCACCGTCGAAGCCAAGGGGCAGCAGACCCTCGTCCGCGTGGACAACCCGGCACGGTGAACCCGCCCCTCCCCGCGGCTGCGGACCGGGCACCCCCGGGACCCGCCGCATGCCGGGCCCGCCCGGCACCGGAACGGGTGCGATCAGACGAGCGCGGCCCGCGGCGAGGGCGCATGGAGCCGCCCGGTGCGGGCCAGCGCGAGCACCGCCCCGGCACAGGCCGCCCCGGTCAGGGCCAGGGCGGCCCACACCAGCCACAACGCACGGTGCTGCGCGGCGTAGTCCCACAGGGCGCCGGTGGCCAGATTGCCCAGGGTGATGCCGAGCCCGGAGACGGTGTTGTAGAGGCCGTAGTGGGTGGCGACGAGGCGGTCGCCGGAGAGGGAGACGACGGTGTCCATCTCGAAGGGGTAGACGATCGCGCTGCCGACCGACAGGGCGATCACCGCGATCGCCAGCACGGCCAGCGCCGCACCGGCCGGTACGGTCCTGCCGCTCGCCGAGACCAGGGCGAGCGGCACGAACGCCAGGCCCATCAGGGCCAGCCCGTGCGTGAGGGCCCGGTCGCCGCCGAAGCGCGCCTTCGCCCAGCCGGTCAGCCGCAACTGCCCGGCCACGGCCACCGCCGCGGAGAGCACGAACAGCAGGCTGGTGGCCTTCGCGCCCGCCGGGCCGAACGCCTCCCCGGCGGCCAGCGGCAGCGCGAGATAGACCTGGAAGGTCAGCACGTACGAGCCGATCATCGCGAGGGAGAACAGCAGGAACGGCCGGTTGGCCACCACCGTGCGCCACTGCGCCAGCACCCCGCCCCGGTCCTCCGCCCGCCCGGCGGCCCGGCGGGTGGGCAGGGCCCGGCCCTGCAGGACGGTCAGGGCGGCGAAGATGCCCGCTGCCACCAGGCAGACCAGGCGGAAGTCGGCGGCCAGCAGCGCCAGTCCGACCAGCGGCCCGGCCAGCATGCCGGCCTGGTAGTGGACGTTGAACGTCGCGAACGCCTCCACCCGCCGCTCCCCGGCCCCGGCGGCCAGGTAGGCGCGCACGGCGGGGTTGAACAGGGCGCCGGCGAATCCGGTGGCCGCCGAGGCGACGACCAGCACGGGCAGGCTCTCCACGATGCCCAGCAGGGCGAATCCCGCGGTCCGCAGCAGACACCCGGCCATGATCGGCGCCTTGTAGCCGTAGCGGTCGGCGATCGTGCCGCCGATGAGGAACATGCCCTGCTGGGAGAAGTTGCGCACGCCCAGGACCAGGCCGACCGCCCACGCGGCCAGGCCGAGCTCACCGGAGAGGTGGGCGGCGAGGTAGGGCATGAGCATGTAGAAGGCGAGGTTGATGGCGAACTGGTTGACCATCAGCAGCCGCACCGCGGGAGGAAAGCTCCGGGTGGAGATCCACAGGGCCTTCACCGGGCCGCCCCCGCCAGGCGCGCGCCACCGGCGTCCCGTCCCGCGCCGGCCGGGACGGGGTCCAGGACGGCTTCGCACTTCGTCCACCGGGTGACGGCCCGTTCCCCGGGGTGGGCGATCTCGTCGGGGACGGCGGCCGGCTCGCCGCCCAGCAGCCGGTGTTCCCGGCACCAGGAGTCGTCGAAGACGGTCCCGGCGTAGCGGTGCGGGCCGTCGGGGAACACGGCCGCGATCCGGGCCTCGGCCGGGAGGGTCGCGGCGAGGTGCCGGGCGACCAGGGCGACCGCCCCCACGCTCCACCCACCGGTGGCATACCGGGAGCGGGCCAGCGCCCGCGCCGCCCACACCGCCTCACCGGCCGCGACCCAGTGCACCTCGTCGAACAGGGCGTAGTCGACGTTGCGCGGATAGATGCTGCTGCCCAGCCCCCGCATCAGCCGTGGCGTGGCCTCCTGCCCGAAGATGGTGGAGCCGCAGGTGTCGACGCCCACCACCCTCAGCGCGGGGAAGTAGCCGCGCAGCACCGAGGCCACCCCGGCGGAATGGCCACCGGTACCCACGCTGACCACCAGGGCGTTGATCCGCCCGAGTTGGGCGACCAGCTCCCGGGCCAGGCCCGCGTAGGCGGCCACGTTGTCGGGATTGTGGTACTGGTCCGGACACCACGCGCCCGGGTGACCCGACAGGAGTTCGCCCACCCGGTCCCGGCGGGCCTGCTGCCAGCCCCCCACCGGATGCGGTTCGGCGACGGTCTGCACGTCGGCGCCGTAGGCGGTGAGCAGCCCCGACACCAGGGGCTCCATCCCGGGGTCGGTGACCACGGTGACCGGGTGCCCGTGGACGATCCCGGCCAGGGCCAGGCCCAGGCCGAGCGTGCCGGAGGTGGATTCCACGATCCGCGCGCCGGGCAGCAGATCGCCGCGCTCCCGGGCGCGTTCCACCATGAACAGGGCGGTGCGGTCCTTGATCCCGCCGGGATTGTGGCCTTCGAGCTTGGCCCAGAAACCGCGCCCGGCCTGCGTGAAGGGATCGCCGACCCACAGCACCGGCGTGTCGCCGACCAGGGAGGCCGGGGAATGGGCCCGGCGGGTGGCACCGCCCAGCAGCTGCGCCGGAGCGGGGGCGGAAGAGGGCATGAGAGTGGAGTTCATTGCACAGGTCTCCTGTCGACCGCCACCGTGCCTGCCCGGGGCAGTACGGGGCGAGTCGGGATGTTCGAGAACGGAACCGTCGGGGACGCGGCGCCGCCGTCGAGTGCCCTCAGGAGCACGGCCGGCGGCCCGGTCCGCTCAGGTCCGCCACACCCCCAGCACGGCGCGCGTCCGACCGTGTTCCGTACGTTCTTCACCACCGTGGCCGCGGCACGGAGCCCGGCTCTTCACGGGCGGCGGCTCGGCGGCATCGGTTCCGAGGGGCTCACCGCCGAGCGCGGGGGGCAGGAGCAGGTCCGTCCGGGGACCGGCGGCCGCGGGCTCGTCCGCCGCGCATTCCGCGACGACGCAGTGATCGCACAGCGCCGAAACGTCTGCTGCGGGAGGGGGCGCGGGGGGAGAGGAGACGGCTGCGACGACCGGCAGCGAATCGGCTCGTGACAGCCCGTCGGCCTGCGCGCCGTGGGCGCAGCCGAGCAGGTGCAACAGCCCGGCCAGCACCATGACCGGCACCAGCCGCCACAGCACAGGCCGGGGCACGCGAAGGCCCGCCCGCATCAGCACGACACGAAGCGTATGCGATCAGTTACATAAAGTGCTTGTTAGGGGGCTGGAGAAACCCGGCGAAGCCACCGGCCGGTCCCCGGGGCCGGGACCACGGCCGAGGAGCAGGCCGCCCGGCCGGGTGCGGGAAGGAAACGCGAGGCCCCCTCAGTCCTCCTGGACGCCCCGACGTCCGAGCGGGCCATCGCTCGTCGCACCAGCGATGTGACCGGACCCCGGGCGCACGGGGGACCGACGCCGCTCGGCAACCCATGCCGGCAGCGCCGTCAGCCCGTCGAGGACCAGATCTGCTCCACCGTCGCCCCCGTCGTGCAGGTATGCCCACGGTCCGCGGCGCAGCAGCGCTGTCCGCAACCCCGCCTCCTTCGCCGGGGCCACGTCCCGTTCGACCCGGTCCCCCACGTACAGGATTTCCTCCGCAGGGAACGGCGTCGCTGCCACCACTCGCTCGAAGAACCCCGGATCGGGCTTGCCGACGCCCCACTCCCCACTGGTGGCCACCAGATCCACCGGCAGACGCAGGGACCGGAGGTCGTGCCCGGCTCGCGCGGGCTGGTTCCCCGCAATGCCCACCCAGACACCGAGGCCGTGCAGCTCGTCGAGGCAAGCACGGGCATCCGGGTAGAGGTCCTCCTCGCGGATGCGGTCCGGCGCTCCGGCCTCCTCCCGCAACCGGCACTCGGCGCGGAAGTCGAAGCCCGGCCGGACCGCTTCGAACGCCTCGCCAAAGCCGCCACCACGGGCGATGGCGGCTCCGATCAGCGCCGAGAACGTATGCCGCGGCACCTCCAGCCAGTCGGCCCAGCCACCGAACAGCCCGGTCTCGTCGACCAGCGTCTCCCCGACGTCGAACACCACCGCACGCACCGTGCCCGCCGTCCTGGAAGGGCGGTCGTCCCTCCCGGCATCCGTGGGCGATACGCCACGGAGCCCGTGGCCGGGACGTGCTTCGACGGGGCGGTTCACCTTCACTGTCTGCGTTGTGACCGGTGCTCCTGGAGCAGCCGCTGTTGTTTCCAGGCCATGGCCGCGGCGAGCGTGGTCGTCGCCACGAGCAGGGAACCCATGGCTCGTGCCGCGCGGCGGCTGCGGAGGGTGCGACGGTGCGTGGCGATGCCCGCGGCGAGGAAGTCCGATTCGAGGGAGGTGAGTTCGGCCCGGTCGGCAAGCGGGGCATGGGTGCCGAGCTGGGCGAGGCGAACCGGTGAGATCCGCACGCCGGGGTCCCGTCCGACTGCTTCCCAGGCACTGGCGGCCTCGGTCAACCAGCGCTGGAAACGCAACCTCTCGCGGTCCCGCTCGATCCAGCCGCTCAGCCGGGGCCAGGCGTCGATCAGGGCCTCGTGCGCCAGGCCGGCGGTGGTCCCGTCGAGCGTGATCAACCGGGCACGGGCCAGCGACTCCAGGACCTTGTCCGCCTCCTGCCCCCTGCCCAGGGACGCGAGTTCGGCCCGGGTGACGGCGCGACGGGTGTCGGGGACGCCGTCGGCTCCCGGAGCGATCATCCGCAGCATGATCCGGCGCGCGATGTCCGCCTGGGCGGTGTCGAGCCGCGCGTAGACGGCCTCGGCGCTCTGGGCGATCGCACCGCGCATGCCGCCGGCCTGTTCGTAGGAATCCAGGGTGAGGGTACGGCCGCGCCGCCGGTTCCAGGTCTCCAGAAGAGCATGGGACAGCAGCGGCAGCGCGAAGCCGTTGTCGGCGACATCGGCGGTGAGCCGGGCCGTCAGCGCGCGCTCGACGACCAGCCCGTGTGCCCGCGCCGGTCCGACGACGGCATCGCGCAGCTCGGCAGAGCTCATCCGGGTCACGGGCAGGCTCGCATCGCGGATGACCGCCGCGAGACCCGGATGCTCCAGACAGCGCGCGTAGAAGTCCGCGCGGATCCCCAGGACCACCCGGAGGCGGCCGGCCGGGCTCCGGGCCGTGAGCAGGGCATCGACGAACTCCCTCTGCTCGACCGGGTCGTGACACAGTGTGAAGAGTTCCTCGAACTGGTCCACGATGAGGAAGACGTCGGCCGTGCGGGCACCCGCGGACGACAGGAGCGAGCGATGGGTGGCGAGCGGACGCTCGCCGGGGGTGATGATGCGGACCGCCGCAGGGCGTGCCGGACCGTTCTCCGGACGACGCAGCCGGGGCACGAGCCCCGCACGCAGAAGAGAGGACTTCCCGCTCCCGGAAGGGCCGAGAAGCGCTACCGCACGCTGCTCGCGGGCCAGGGCCCAGAGGTCGTCGGCGAGGCGCTCACGACCGAAGTAGAGGGCGTGGTCGGTGTGGTCGAACCGGGCGAGCCCCTTGTACGGGGGCGTCCCGCGGTCGGTGTCCTGGGCCGCGAGCGCCTCCGACGCGTGACGCCAGCGCGCCTCCCACGCATCGGCGTTGCCACCGCACGCCTCGACGTACGCGAGCAGGACGGCGAGGGTGGGCAATTGCTTGCCGGCCGCGGCCCGGGAGAGGGTGGTGACCGAATAGGAGCAGCGACGGGCCATCCGGTGGTACGGAGGGCTGCCCGCGTCATGGCGGAGCCGACGCAGCGCGCTCGCAAGCTCGGCGACCGGACCCGCCGAGGCGTCGAGCGGATTCTCGTGTCGGCCCATGCCCTCCTGCCCTCCCCACTCGTGCCGGGGTCCGACCCAACCGCGCCGCTGTGCTGCCCGCAAGAAGAATTCGCGCCGTGGCCGACCGGCCGGGCCCCGCCACCGGCCACCGCCGACGGCAGGAGATTGTTTCATCGTACGAGAGGACCTGCGCAACAAACCCCGATGGCCCGAGACTTGGGCGCAACGGCGGGCCACGGACCTTTTGCCCGCCGAGGAGAGGACCTGCGCATGCGCAGGCGTGGCACGGCGGTGCCGGTGGTCGCGGCGGTGTCCGTACCGTGCTCCAGGACCTGTGACACCGACCGAACCGCCTCGGCACAACGGACGGCCCCATCGACGGGGGGTGGGGCCGTCCCCGAGCCCGCGCCCCGCACGGGGCGAGTACCCGCGGACGCACGACCTCCGGCCCGTTCCGGCCTGTTCAGCCTCGTTCCGGGGGTGGTCGAAGGGATGCAAGGGACTGAGGAGACACGGATGAACGGGGTGGATCTGGCGGCCGCGGCGGTGGACGCGGTGGCACGGGCCACGGCCGCCGCGGCGACCGCAGCGGGCGGAGCGGCCGGCGGCATGGTCGTCGACCTGGTACGCGGTCGGCTGCGGAACGTCGACCAGGGGGAGGAAGCCGTATCGGAGGTGGAGCGGACACCGGACGACCCCGATGCGCGTTCGCGGCTGCGGGAGAAACTGGCGGGAGTGCTGGCCGAGGACCCGGCGTTCGCCGCGTATCTGACGAGCGTCCTGGCCCCGCCCGGACCGACCGGACAGCCCGCCAACACGGGCAGCATCAGTATCGACCGCGGAGGGCGGGCCCGTGGCACCTTCGTGCTCGGCGACCAGGCGGTCACCAGGATCCGCAAGGGCGACCCGGGCGCGCTCGTGGCGGTCGTCGCGGTGGCCGTCGTGCTGGTTCTGGCCGTTTACGGTCTGGCCCGGCTCGCCATCGGCGACGAAGGCGCGCCGTCGCCCGGCGCCGGACACGGGGTCACCGTGCTCGAGGACCCCGCGACGGTCAAGGCCGTCGTGCCCGACCTGCACAGCATGCCGACCGGCTGGACCAGCAGGTCCACGACGACTCTCGCATCGGGCGACGAAGCCTGCTCCGAGCTGTCGGAGGAACAGTGCGCGGGGATCCTGAGCGTGGGCCAGGCGTCCTTCCACGACCCCTACGACCAGTCCGCCTCATTCCTGGTGGTCGCCTGCGCCTCGGTCGACGACGCACAACGCGTCCACGACGACTTCGAGCGGCGGATGAAACAGAAGGACGAAGCCAAGCCGCTGGCCGTACCGGCCCTCGGCGACCAGGCGTTCGCCCTCGAACTCTCGGCGGGGGAGGGCCAGGCGTACATACGCGTGGGCACCACCGTCGTCGCCGTGTCGGAGGTGGGCAACAACGACGACTACCAGGTCGCCACGCTGGAGGCGCTGGCACAGATGGTGGCGGAACGCGCCCAGGAGGCCCAGAACGGCCGCACCCCCACCGCACGGGCACGTCGAGCGACCTGACGGTCGCCCCGCACAGCCCGGCGCGCGGTGCCCCGCCGGCCCCCGACCACGGGCCCCGCCCCCGCGGCCCCCGCCGGGGCCGAGCCGTTCGCAGCCGCTACGTCCGCGGAGCGTTCAGGAGGGCGATGCCCACGCTCGTCGGACTGTGCAGCGCCGTGTTCCGGTTGCGCACCGTGTGGATGAGGCCCGCTTCCCGCAGGCTCGTGGCGTGTTCGCTCGCGCTGGCGGGGGCGACGCCCAGGAAGGCGGCGAGCTGTTTGGTGGTGCAGGAGGGATGGGCGGCGATCGTGTGGAGCACGTCGGCCCGGGTACGGCCCAGGACCGAGGCGAGCGACGGGGCCGCACCCGGGGACGGGTGCTCCGGCGCGGACGGGGTGTGCAGGGGCAGCGCACGGGCGTGCTGGTCGAGGCCCGCCGGGTAGGTCAGGGTCGGTTGGGGCTCGGCCCTCGGTTCGATCACCGGTGCCTCGATGCCGAAGACGGACGGGACGAGGAGCAGCCCTCTGCCCCGGAGGTGGAGGTCGCCCTCGCGGCCCGAGGCCATCGCGACCTCCAGCACAGGTGGACTCCAGCGGATGCGGCGGGGGTTCAGGGAGGCGAGGAGACGTTCCATGCCCCCGGCGGCCGCCTGCTGCGCGCGCACCCCGTGATCGGCCGCGGTGAAGCTGGTGATCCGTGACCAGTGGGGTTTCAGCAGTCGGTCGTAGACGTTCTCCAGCCCGGTGAAGAGCTGTTCGAGCCGGTGCCTGTCGTCGGGCAGATGGCGGGCCCAGACGGGCATGGGCTGCAACTCGGCGACGGCGGCCAGGCTCGCACGGATCCGGGCGCGCGGGGTGGCACGGACCCGCTCCAGGACCTCCTGCGGGTCGCCCGTGCTGGAGGGGGCGAGGAACGTGGGCGCCCAGCCCTGCGGCGGGATCAGATCGAGAACCATACGGGCCTCGGGAAGCAGGCCCGCGACGGCCCGGCGGCGCCAGGCCGCGAACGGCACGGGGTGGGCGCGATCCTGCAACTGTCTTACGGAGATGCTCAGTTCCCACAGTGGCGGCGGCGCCTGCGCCACTCTGGTCCGGGCCAGATCGTCCAGCGTGAAGTGGATGCGATAGACCACAGCTCCCCCGAGTCCGGTGCGGCACCGTCCCGGGCGATCCTTCTCGAAGTGCTGTGGCCGGTACAGACCGAATCGCGTCGAATCGGGGCCCCGTCAGCGGCCCTTGAGGACTCGGGCCGCGGCGTCGGCCTCCCGTTTCCGCAACACCTTCCAGGCGCTCTCCGTTCCCCGGTGGGCGTCCAGCCAGTGCCCCTGCATGACGGCCAGCCGTCCGTAGGCCCGGCGTAGATAGCCGGTGGTCCGCTTGCAGCCGAGGTCGGCACGGGCCGCGGGCTGGGCGGCGAGCGGCTCGTCCGGGCGCAGCCCGGCGGCAAGGCGCTGCGGGTCCCCGGCCGTCACACCGGCCCGGCGCACGCAGGAGCGCCAGCGGGCGGTGGCGCGCCGGTGGGCGGGGTCCCGGGCCAGTGCCCGGAGGGCGTCGCGCTCGCCCTGGTCGAGCCGGAGCCGCAGGGTGAGGTCGCGTTGGCGGCCGCCCGCGCCGAGCAGCCGGGTCTGCGCCTCGGCGAGACACCCCGTGGCCGGCCGGTGCACGCTGATCGCCTTGTTGCGGGCGGAGATCCTGTGCTTCGGGTCGCCGTAGAGGGCCCGTGCGAACGCTTCTCCGCGCGGCCGTTCCGAGGGCTGCGCGGAGGGCGGGGCGGCAGCGGACCGCGAGTCGAGAGTCTCGATGCCGAACGGCACGGGCCCGCCCCCGGCAGGGCCCGCCCCGGCCCGCAGGGGCGCGGCCTCGTAGCGGAAGCCGTGCTTCGCCATGCAGGCGGTGATCAGCCGCTGTTCGGCCTCGTGCACCCGCCGGGACGTCGCCACGGGCGCGTACAGCAGAGGATGGAGAGGGAGCCGGGCGCGCAACGAGGCGGGAATCGGGCGGAGTTGACGATCGGCCTGCGGGGCGGGGGAGGCGCCGTGGCCGTGCAGGGTCCAGGCGGCGAGGCCGACGACAGCGAGGAGGGCGAGGACGAGCGAAGCGATGCCGAGACGCCTTTGCCGGGTTCCGGGGGAGGGCGTGGAGCGTGTTGAGGACATGGACGGTCTTCTCTCCGGGCCGTGGGCCGGGGACAGCGACAGGACGTGGCCCGCTGCCCCCGGCCGGTGCGGTGATGGATCAGTAGCACTTGATGTCGGTCGTGCTCCGCACCTGCAGGGAGCTCGCCCGGTTCTGCAGGTTGCTCGGCAGGTAGTCGACGGAGGAGCCCGGGTTCACGCAGAACAGGAAGCCGCCCCAGTCGCTGCCGACCCCTGTGTAGTAGTGGCTCTCGTACCCGCTGCTGCTCGAATTACTGGCCGAAACCACATTGTTGTGCACCGTCCGGCCGCCGCCGGCGCGACTCGTCAGCTGGTTGAAGGTGTCGTTGCCGAAGTCGGTGTCGCTGTTGAAGTACGAGTGACGGGCCGAGTCGTGGATGCCCAGGTAGAACACGCAGTGGTAGCCGGACGAGCAGTTGGGTCCGGCGGATGCCGGGGAGGCCCCGAGCAGCATTCCGGCCGAGGCCACCACCGCGGCCAGAGCACTCACTGCCGCCAGTCTCTTGCGTGCACGCATGCGTTCCCTCGTTTCGGTGGTGTCGTACGCGTGGCCATCCCGGGCTGATGCCCGCCGGGGTGCCACCGCGCCTGATGTCTCAGAGCTTCCGCGAGCACGAGACCGCTTCGCGAGGTGATTCGGCATGAGCCGAACAAGGGCGAATTCACCCGCTAACCACACCGGTCGGGACGAGCTTCTTCTGCTGTCCGGGCATTGAAGGCATCCGTGGGGAGGGCGGTGTCCGGGGTCGTGCCCGGAAAAGCCGGGAGGCCCCGATGGGCGTCGCGGGCGTACGGCGGGACCTCCCGGAAGCGGCCCGGTGGCGGACACGGTCGCGGCGCACCGGTCGCGCCCCGGCAGGCGACGAAGCGGTTCACCGGCGCAGAGCGACGATCGGTGTCCTCGTGGATCCGTGCCGGCGTGCGGGCTCAGGCGGGCGGTGCGGCCGGGGACCAGGCGCCCATCCACTGCTCGGCGCCCCACGCCTCGTACCGTTCCACCTCGGTGAACCCCAGCTTCGCCGCGAGACGCATCGCGCGGCCGTTGGCGGTCTGGGTGCAGAGCACCACCGGCTCGCCGGGAAACGCGTCGGCGAACCAGCCGAGCGCCGCCGCGCACGCCTCGGCGGCGTACCCGTGTCCCCACGCCTCCGGCAGGAACAGATAGCCGAGTTCGGCCTCCCCGGCATCCGGACGGGCATGACTCCGACGCTCCGCGTCGCGCCGGTTGAGTTCGATGGTGCCGATCATCGCTCCGTCGAGATCGATCACGAAAAGACCGGGGCGCCGCCCGGGAACCTCGGGCATCGCGCGTTCGAGCTCCTCACGCGGTCGGGGACCACCCACGTAGGCGCCCACCTCCGGCGAGGCGAACAGCTCGATGAACGCCGCACGGTCCCGGGCCCCGGACTCGCGGAGCACGAGCCGCTCGGTCCTGATCGGAGCGGGGGGCCAGGCGACGGGGCCGAGTTCACTCATGGCAGCAACCTATCGGACCCCCATCGGGCAGGAAGCCCCGGACGACCGACGGCGGCGGCGAGGCGGGCCCGCGTGGTCAGCCCGTCCCGGGGCCGTCCGACGGCATGCCCTGCCGCTCATGGGGTGCGATGGCATCGAGCCAGTCGTCGGCGGTGACGACGTCCGCCCACTGCGGGAACAGCCTCTCGGTGAGGAACCGGTGGACCTCGGCGTCGATGTCCAGACAGGCGTCGGAGAGGACGGTGAGGCCGAAGTCCAGGTCGTTGGCCTGGCACAGGGTGTGCAGCACCACGGCGCTGGTGGCGATGCCGGTGAGGACGAGGCTGTCGATGCCACGTGCCCTGAGCACCACGTCGAGGTCGCTGCCCGAGAACGCGCTCGCCCGTCTCTTGGTGACCACCACCTCGCCCGGCAGGGGCGCGACATCGGGGTGGATTTCGGTGCCGGGGTCGCCCTCGACATGGAGCCCGGCTCGCGCGACGGCGGTGAGTGCCCTGTTGCGCGGGTCGACTTCCGGGAAGCCCGGACGCAACGCGATGACCACGTAGATGACGGGAATGCCTGCGGCCCGTGCACCATCGATCGCCCTGCGCAGGCGCGGCAGGTAGCCGGAGCCGTCGTCGGCGATGTCCACGACGGCCCGCTGGACGTCCATCACGAGAAGGGCACTGCTCATACGGTCTCCAGGAACGACATCGGTTCGGCGCTGAAGCGGGCGGGGTCCTCCGCGCCCGGGTCGTGCACGGCCAACGGCACCGTGGCAGTGTGCCCGCGGGGGAAGAGTTCCGCCAGGCGGCCTGCCGCGGTGAGGCGGCCCGGTACGTCCGGGGCATCCTCGGGCGCGCACACGGGGACGGCGGTCCCGGGCGTGCCGGCACTCTCCGCCGAGAACGGACAGCGGGTGTTCACCACGTCGGAGGGCACCGCCGTCCGACCCCGTTCGGAGGCGGCAGAACGGTCCCGGGGCGGGAGGCAGGGGTCCGGAGCCTTCCGCCGGCCGGCTGGAAGTCGCCCGCGTGCATGTACCGTGCGGGGTGCTCGAGGATCTCGCGCAACCACGGGGCGCGGACGGCCGGCAGCCGGGCCAGGGTGCGCCGGAACGCTCCGAGGTCGATCCGGAACGGATCATCGACGCCCGGTGCGGGCGGATCGTCGCGAAGTATGCCGCCGGGCACGAGACTTGACGTGGGAACGGGCAGCTGCCGCTCGGGAAGGACCAGCCGGAGCCACACCCCGAACGGCAACGGCACCGGGTGCGCCGGGGCGGCAGGGGCCCAGACCTCCCCGGTCTGCGGATGGGACGGTACGAGGAGGATGCCGGCGTCCACGTCGGGGGCGGGCAGCTCCGGTCCGGCGAGGACGGCGCGCCGCGCCGGCGGGGCGGCCGGCAGCAGAGCGTCGAGGGCGCGCTGGAACATCTCCGTGGCCAGGCCGTCCGGGACGGTCACCGCCCGGCCTTCCGAAGCCACCAGGAGGTGGGCGAGCGCCTGCCCCGCTGCCGCCTCCCACTGCGGGCTCCAGGACCACCGGTGACTCGCCCCGGACAGCGATCCCCACGGGGCCATCGGCTCGAACGGGGGCACGCCCTTCCCCTCCGCCATCAGCTCCGTCCAGGAGAGCGGTCCGGCGTCGGCGCCTTCGACAGGCAGGCGGAGCACGGCGTCCGGGGCGAGCCACACGGCCTGCCAGAGCGAGCAGTCGTCGATCCGGCTCGCCACCGGCAGACCGCACGCCCCGCAGGCGGTGTTGGGGCCGTCGGCCCCGGCGAGGCCACAGCAGGCGCCACCGCGCTTCTCCGGGATCAGTACGGTGCCGCGGGTGTCTCCGGGCGCGACGACGATCGCCCCGGGCGCACCGTCGGACAGGGCAGGGACCGGCGCGTGGACACCGCGGGCCGCCGCCTCGTCCGGGCCGACCTCTTCCCACCTCCGCCACGGCGGCCCCCAGGGCTCCGGTTCCACGGCGAACGTCCCCGGTTCCATGAGCACCGGAAGCTGAAGCCCGTTCCCGTACTGCTGATGGGCGTGGACCGGCAGGGCGACCCGGGACAACGGAGCGGTCAGTTCAGCGCCGCACCCCACGCACACGAAAACGAACAAATGTCCTCCGCTCGGGAAACAGGCACATCGTCGCAGCTCGACAGCGGTCGGCCAACGTGTTTTCCGCCCGCCCCGTGCCCGGAGCACAGCCACGGCGTGAGGCATCGGCCCCGTACGAACGGGCGTCGGCCGTCGGCCGTGCACGGCTCCGGCCTATGCTGGGCGAATGTCCGTCAACGGAGTACCGCCGAGCGGCTCGGGCAGCGCGGAACCCGCTGCCGAAACGGAGTTGCCCGCGACCCTGCACATTGCCGGGCTCGTGCTGGGACGGGTGGAGAGCCCTCCTTCACTGGCCTGCTGGACCGGCGGTTTCCCGGCACCGGCGGGCGCGGACCCGACCGCGGTCAGTCTGGTGACCGAACCGCTGGCCCCGCCGCAGCCGGCCACCCTCCGGCTCGCCCACGACGTCGTGAGCCGGTTCGACACCTTCGTCGCCCAGGCCACGGAGTACTGCCGCATCAGACTCCGGGAGAAACACTTCGGACTCACGGCCGAGGAGCTGGACCTGTTGGACCTTCCGGAGCCGCCATGGGGACTTCCCGAGGCAACGGTGTGGACCGACCGGAGTTGGATGATCCGCTTCGCCGAGAGCGGGCTCCACATGGGCGACCCCCATGGAATCCTCGTGACCTTCGACGGGATTCGGCCCGTCGACGTCCAAGGCGTCGACGACGACGAGTGACGAACCGGCCGCCGTACCGCCAGAAGGAACGACCACCCCGACCGGCCACCGCTCCGGCGTTCCGGCCCGTGGAGAAGCAGCCCGGACACCGGCGGAGGATCTCCGACGCCGCAGCCGGAACCGGACCCCGGCCGGGCAGGCCCCAGAACGCAGCCACGCCGAGGAACTGGATCCGGCACGGGAAGAACTGAGCGGCGGCGGAGCCGGCCGAAGCACCAAGGGCTGTCCCGCAATGCCTGGCGGGCGCACGACGACAGCCACTTCCCCGAGCTCTCGGCCGCGCCCGAGCAGGGGAGACCCCGTCCTCGCCGCGTTGCCGGAACGCCCGAACACATCCAGCATGCGGGTGCCCCTCCGCCTTGCGATGCACCGCATCCGACGCCGCGCTCCGATCCACCAGGCATTACGGGACAGCCCTTGGGCTCCCGACATGTCCGGCCCGACACTGGTGATCGATTTGGCGGAGCCCGTCTCCCCGGCTGCACTGCGGGAGTTCCGCGCTCTGATCGTGGGACTCGCCTCCCGCTTCGACGAGATGCGACCCGGGTACTTCGACGTCAACGTGCCCGCGGAGCGACTGGGCGCCCCGGTCGGCCCGAACGGCCGACCAGAGCACTCGCAGGAGGCGCCGGGCGATGATGCGGTCGCCGGAGCCGGGGCACCGCCCCGGCGCCCGGTCAGCGGGTGGCGAGGAGGCCGAGCGTATCGATCACGCGGTTCGAGAAGCCCCACTCGTTGTCGTACCAGGCAACCACCTTGACGTGGCGTCCGTCGACGCGGGTGAGGGCCGAGTCGAAGATCGACGAGGCCGGGTTGCCCGTGATGTCGGACGACACGAGCGGGTCGTCCGAGTACTCGAGCACGCCGGCGAGCGGCCCCTCCGCCGCGACCCGGTACGCGGTCAGAACCTCGTCGCGCGTCACCTCGCGGGCGACGGTCGTGTTGAGTTCGACGATCGAACCCACCGGAACCGGCACGCGGATCGAGTCGCCCGACAGCTTGCCGTCGAGGTTCGGCAGCACGAGACCGATCGCCTTGGCGGCGCCCGTCGTGGTCGGCACGATGTTGACGGCGGCGGCACGGGCCCGGCGGGCGTCGCGGTGCGGACCGTCGAGCAGGTTCTGCTCCTGCGTGTAGGCATGCACCGTCGTCATGAAGCCGTGCTCGATACCGGCGAGCTCGTCGAGCACCGCGGCCAGTGGCGCGAGCGCGTTGGTGGTGCAGGAGGCGTTCGAGACGATGGTGTGCACGTCCGGGTCGTACGCGTCGGTGTTGACGCCGTACGCGAGCGTCACGTCCGCACCGTCCGACGGGGCGCTGACCAGGACCTTCTTCGCACCCGCGTCGAGGTGGCCGCGGGCGGCCTTGGCCGAGGTGAAGCGGCCGGTGGCCTCCAGGACGATGTCCACGCCGAGCTCCGCCCACGGCAGCTGCGCCGGCTCGCGCTCGGCCAGCACCTTGATGCGGCGGCCGTCCACGACGAGGACGTCCCCGTCGACGCTCACCGGGCGGCCGAGGCGGCCGGACGTCGAGTCGTAGGCCAGCAGCCGGGCGAGCGCGGTGGGCTCCGTGAGGTCGTTGACGGCGACGACCTCGAAGTCGCTGTCGCGCTCCAGCAGTGCGCGCAGCACGTTGCGTCCGATGCGGCCGAATCCGTTGATGGCGATGCGAGTCATGAATGGTGTCCCTTCGGTTCGCCATCAATCTCGCGCGTTGCATCCGCCCACGACAGCGGCATGATCGCCATGGTTCAAAAGGATCTCGCCACGTGGCGGCGGGCTACTCGCCCTGAGTGAAGGTGCGCCGGTACTCGCTCGGCGTCGTGCCGAGGATCCGCTGGAAGTGCAGCCGCAGATTGGCGCCGGTACCGAGGCCGACGTCGATGGCGATCTGCTCGACACTCCGCTCCGAACGCTCGAGCAGCTCGCGGGCCAGGTCGACGCGGGCGCGCATGACCCACTGCATCGGTGTGTATCCCGTGTCCTCGACGAAGCGCCGCGAGAACGTGCGCGGCGACACCGCCGCGTGCCGGGCGAGTGCCCCGAGGGTGAGGGGCTCGCCGAGCCGGTGGAGCGCCCACTCGCGGGTGGCGGCGAACCGCTCACCGAGCGGCTCGGGCACGCTGCGCGGCACGTACTGCGCCTGACCACCGCTGCGGTAGGGGGCCGCGACGAGGCGCCGGGCCGCATGGTTCGACGCGGCCACTCCGAGGTCGCCGCGCAGGATGTGCAGGCACAGGTCGATGCCCGAGGCGGCGCCGGCCGACGTCAGCACGCTGCCCTCGTCCACGAACAGAACGTTCTCGTCGACCCGGACGGACGGATGCCGTGTCACCAGCGCCCGTGTGTAGTGCCAGTGCGTCGTGGCGCGCCTGCCGTCGAGCAGGCCCGTGGCGGCGAGCGCGAAGGCGCCCGTCGAGATGGCGGCCAGCCGCGCGCCCCGGGCATGGGCGGCGATCAACGCGTCGAGGACGGCCCGCGGGGGGTCGTCGCGGTCCGGGAACCGATACCCGGGCACGAAGACGATGTCGGCCCACGCGAGTGCGTCAAGGCCGTGGGCGACGTCGTACGACAGGCCGTCGCCACCGGTCACGAGACCCGGTGCCGCCCCGCACACCCGCACCTCGTACGGCATGCTCGCGCGGGTCGCGAAAACCTGCGCGGGAATTCCGACGTCGAGCGGTTTCGCGCCGTCGAGCACAAGGACGGCGACGCGATACAGACGGGATGCTGGCACGGGAGAGAGGTTACGTGGGGCGCCTTCGGTACGCCCACCGCGTGGACCACGGGCGGACGGCACCGGCCGGACAGCCCTCCCCGTAGCGCTCCACCGGCCGTCCCGACGACCGCAACCCCGTATGCCCCGGCGTTCCGCGTCGGCGAGGAACGGCGGTTGTCACCGGATCAGTAGGCTCCCGTGCTGGGCAGCGAGGTCAAGCGGACGGGGGAGCCGTGACGGAGAAGACAACAGTGGCACGGGCGGCCCGGGGGACGCGACGCCTGCCCGGGCCGTGGGCTGCGGGCGGGGGCCCGGAGCGGGATTCACAGCCCCGACCGAGTGGGAGCGCGAAGCGGGCTTCACGGCGCCGGCCGGTCCGGAGCCGGGGGCAGGGGCGGGTGCCCGCCGCGTTCGCGGTGCTGACGGCCGTGCTCATGGCCTTCCACCGGGCGGTGCCCAACTCCGTGGGCCACCTGGGCAGCCTGCTGGAAACGTTCCTTCCGTGGCTCGGCCTGATGGTCGTGGTGCTGCTCGTCCTGGCTCTGCTGCGCCGCTCGGCAACCGCGCTGGTTGCGCTGCTGCTGCCGATGGCGGCCTGGACGCACCTCTTCGGCGGGCTGCTCCTGCCCGGGGCCGGCTCCGGGCCGCACGACCTGGTCGTGGTGCAGCACAACGTCAGCGACGAGAACGCCGACCCGGCGGGTACGGCCCGCGCCCTGGCCGACGCCGAGCCCGACCTCATCGCGCTGGAGGAACTGGTGCCCCCGGCACTGGCGGTGTACGCGCGGACCCTCGCCCCGAGCCACCCGTACCACGTCGCCCGGGGCACCGTCGGACTCTGGTCGAAGCATCCGCTGACCGGCACCCGGCCGGTGGACATCAAACCCAGAGGGATCACGGAGCCCTGGAGCCGGGGGCTGAGGACCGTGGTCCACACGCCGCACGGCGCCATCGCGACGTACGTCGCGCACCTGCCCTCGGTCCGCGTCCGGGCGAGCGGCCTGGCGTCCTCCCGGCGCGACGAGAGCGCCGGCCTTCTCGGCGAGGCCGTCGCCGCCGAGAAGGTGGGAACGGTCCTCCTGCTCGGCGATCTCAACGGCACCGTCGAGGACCGCGGGCTGGCCCCGCTGACCTCGCGGATGAACACGGCGGAGCGAGGCTTCGCCCTCAGCTTCCCCGCCGCCCTTCCCGTGGCCCGTATCGACCAGGTCATGGCCCGCTCGGCGACCGTCCGCCGGATCCGCACCCTGCCGCCCACCGGCAGTGACCACCTGCCGGTCATCGCCCGGATCGAACTGGGCTGAAGAAGCGACCTCGATCGGCTCGGCAGGGAACGGCCGGGGTCAGTCCTCGGGAGTGATCGGTCGCCATTCGTAGCGCCGGGTGCCGGGGACGTGCGCGCACGACAGGGCGTAGCCCTCGGGGCTGAAGGCGACGACGTACTCCTGATCCGCGGGACAGGAGCTGAAGGCGGCAGGCCCTTCGGGGTCGGCGGGACCGCGCTCGGCGTCGGCGGGAACGGTGCGGGTGGGGGCGGTGCGGGTGGGGGCGCCCGACGGGCTGCTCCCGCCGGGGGTGTCCGGGCCGCCGGGATCGCCGCTGATCAGCACTGCCGTCGTGGCGAGGCCCGCGAGGAGCGCGGCGCCGACGGCGAGGGCCGTCCAGGGGCGTCGGCGGTGGGATGGGCGGTCGGCGGCGGGAAGGGGCGCGTCGCCGAGCTGGTCGGGGACGATGAAGGTCTCGTCCTGCCACTGCAGGGGCCAGTTCTCGGCCCCGAGGGCGCCGCGGGCGGCGGCGATCGCGTCGCGGGCCGCCGCGGCGGTGGGCCGGTGCTCGGGCCGCTCCGCGGTCATGGCGGTGAGCAGTGCCGGTGGGGCGCCCAGAGCACGCAGTACGAGCCCGGCGGCGTAGACGTCCTGGGCGGGGGAACTGTCGGCCCCGGCACGGATCTCGGGGGCGAGGTAGTCGGGCGTGCCCGGAACGAAGGCGGGTGCGGTGAGCTGGAGGTGGGGCAGGACGCGGGCGATGCCGAAGTCACCGAGGTAGGCGTGGGGGCGGGCGGCCCCGGTCGCGGCGAGGAGGACGTTCGAGGGTTTGACGTCACGGTGCACGAGGCCGGCGGCATGCACCGCGACGAGCGCGTCCAGGAGCTGTTCGGCCAGGAGCAGGCCCACGGCGGGCGGCAGTTCGCCGTAGTCGGCGAGGAGCCCGGCGAGCGTGCCGCCGCGGACCAAGGGCAGCACCAGCCAGGCCTCGCCGTCGCGGACGAACCAGTCGGCGGGGGCGAGGACATGGGGGTGCCCGATGCGTACCGACTGCTCGCACACGAGCCGCAGCAGCGCCTCGATGTCGGCGCCGCCGGTGACCTTCACCGCCACGTCCTCGCCGCGACGCGTGTCCACGGCCCGCCAGACCGTGCCCTGGGCTCCGCGCGCGATCGGCGCGAGCAGCCGGTACCGGTCGGCGAGCATCCCCCCTGCTTCCATGCGCCGTAGCGTACCGGCGCATGGGCGCATGGGCGCATCGGCGTCAGGCGCCGGCGAGCGTGAGGATCACGGTGTCGGCGGTGGTGGTGATCTGTACGGCGGTCGTGCCCGAGCTCGCGGTGAACGTGCCACCGATGTCGACCACGGTGTACTGGGCGCCTTCGAGGGAGGACCGGTAGGCGTCGAGCGTGGCCTCGGGGTCGTCCGTACGGTACGTGAGGACGTACGCGTTCTTGCTTCCGGTCACGGAGGTGAGCTCGCCCTTCGGCAGCGGCAGGCCGGCCGGCAGGTCGTCCGGGGCCTTCACACCGGAGGCGGTGGCATCGTCCGAAGAGGCGCCCGTATCGCCGGAGGGGGCGGCGTCATCGCCGGAGGGGGCGGCGTCCGGAGCCGCGGTGGCGGCGGGCTTGCCGGAGCCCTCGGGTTCGCCGCCGTCGCTGCCGCAGGCGGTCAGACCGAAGACGGCGAGGGCGGCGACGGCGGCGAGCGAAGTGGTGCGCGTCCAGGACACGATGACATCCCGTCAGTTCGAGGGTGGGTCGGACTTCCGGAAGGGAGATTGACACATGAAAACCTTCTTTGACAAGTGTAAAAACTGCTCCTAGGGTGTCCCCATGGACCAGGCCGCCACGACGCGCAACCAAGAACTCCAGCGCCAGTGGTACGGCGCCCCGCTCGGTGAACTCTGCCGGGACCTGTGCACCCTGTTCTCGGTGACCCAGTCCGGCCTCGCGGAGATCCTCGGCGTCTCGCCGGCCATGCTCAGCCTCGTCATGCGTGCCCAGCGCGCCCGGATCGCCAATCCCGACGCCGCGGCCCGCCTCTCGGCGGCGCTCCGCCTCGCCCACGACGTCCGCGCCGGCACCGTACCGGCCGCGACCGCACGCGAGACGCTGGCGACCATCAAGGCCAGCCGAACCCCCGGCCAGGACTCGCTGGGCACCGCCTCGCTCCCGCCCGCCCCTCCCCACCCGGCCCCGGTGCCGACCCCCGCCCCCGGCCCGGCCCAGGGCCCGGACCTGGACGCGCAGTTCGCCCTGCGGCTGCGCGATCTGCTCAACTCCCGTGCCGGCGCCGCGGAGATCGTGGCGGCCGCGGCCCTCCTCGAAGCCGACCACCCCGGCCTCGCCGACATCCTCCGCACCTGCGGCGCGGGAAGAACCGACGAGGCCGTGGACCTCGTCCGCCGGCTCGGCGCCGGTCACGACGCCGGTGGCCGCCGCGCAGGCCCTTGAAGGAGCGCTGCCGACGAGCGGCGAGCCGGACCACCGGCAACCTTCAGGACTCTCCCACCCCCGCCGCACCGCGGACGGCCTCCCGCAGCCAGATCAGCGCCGGGTCCGCGGCCGAGGTGGCGTGCCAGACCATCGACACGGTGTAGTCCGGCATCACCAGCGGGGGCGGCACGGCTCTGAGCCCGGCGGTGCGGGCGAACGTCGCCGCCGCGTGGCGGGGCATGGTCGCCAGCGACGGCACGGCCTTGAGCAGGGGGACGGCGCCGGCGAAGTGGGTCGTGGAGGTGAGGAGCCGCCGGCTGAGACCCTGTGCTTCGAGCAGGTCGTCGACGATGCCGCGGCGACCGTCGTAGGAGATGAGCACGTGCGGATGTGCGAGGTAGGCGTCGAGCGTCAACGGCGTGGGCAGGGGGAGGAGCCCGGGATCGTAGAGGCAGGTGTAGCCGGAAGTGAACAGGGGAGTCTGGCGGTGCTCGGGGTCGTGGGCGGGGGCCGCGACGAGTCCGAGGTCGATCTTGCCGCCGTCCAGCATGGCGTCGACGGTGGCCCGGTTGGTCTGGCGCACGGAGACACGGGGGCCGGAGCCGCAGGCGCCCGTCGTGACCAGGGCGGCGGCGAGGCGGGGCATGAGATGGGCCTCGATGTCGTCGGACATGCCCAGGACGAAGGTGCGGCGGCTGCTGGTGGGATCGAAGGAACCCCGGTCGACGATCGCACCCCGCAGGGCGACCAGGGCGGGGCCGATGGTCCGGGCCAGGTCCCCGGCGCGGGCGGTGGGCGTCATGCCGTGGCCGGAGCGGACGAACAGCTCGTCGCCGAAGAGCCGACGGAGCCGTCCGAGGGCGGCGCTGACCGCACCCTGGCTCAGGTGCAGGCGGGCAGCGGCGCGGGTCGTGCTGCGCTCCTGCATCAGAGCGGCGAAGACGACCAGCAGATTCAGATCGGCCTTGCGAAAATCGACGTCATAAATATCAGGCATGGCAACTATTGGTTTCACGCGACGGAAGGTGCTTCGTAAAGTCTGGGCCATGCACGCACCCACGACTTCCCGCACGCTCGCCGTCGCCGTGGTCCAGGCAGGCGCCCGGCTCTTCGACACCCCCGCCAATCTCGCCGCGGCGGAGGAGTGGATCCGCGACGCGGCCGGGCGCGGCGCCCAGCTGGTCGTGCTGCCGGAGGCGTACCTCGGCGGCTACCCGAAGGGCCTGGACTTCGGGGTGACCGTCGGCAGCCGCACTCCCGAGGGGCGCGAGCTGTTCCGCCGCTACTTCGAATCGGCCGTCGAGATGTCCGGGCCCGAGGTGCGGCGCCTGGCCGACGTGACCCGCGAGCTCGCCGTGCACGCGGTGGTCGGCGCCATCGAGCGCGCGGGCGGAACCCTGTACTGCGTGGCCCTCTACTTCGGCCCGGAAGGATATCTCGGCAAGCACCGCAAACTGATGCCGACCGCGGCCGAGCGGCTGATCTGGGGGAGCGGCGACGGCTCGACCATGCCGGTGATGCAGGCCGGGCGGGCGGCTTTCGCGGCGGCGATCTGCTGGGAGAACTACATGCCGCTGTTCCGCACCGCCCTGTACGGCAAGGGCGTGGACATCTGGTGCGCCCCCACGGTCGACGACCGCGAGAACTGGCAGGCCACCATGAAACACATCGCGCTGGAAGGCCGCTGCTTCGTGCTGAGTGCCAACCAGTACCTGCTCCGTTCCGCCCTGCCGGCCGACGTCCACCCGGTACAGGGCGACGAGCCGGACACCGTGCTCATCGGGGGCGGTTCCACCATCGTCTCCCCGCTCGGCGAGGTACTCGCGGGCCCGCTGCGCGACGGCGAGGGCATCCTCACTGCCGAACTCGATCTCGGTGAACTGGCCCGTGCGCGCTTCGATTTCGACCCCGTCGGCCATTACGCCCGCCCGGACGTCTTCACCCTCGGCGTCGACGAGACGCCGCGCACCGCGCACCCCTGACCGCCCGCCGACACCCGCCGGCCTCGACGGGAAAGCCCGCCGAACCCCTGCCCCGCGCCCAGGCCCGCGTCCGTGCCCGGCGCCCATGCCCGAGTCTTTCCCCGCGTCCCTGCCTCAGCTCCGCGTCCCTGCCCCGGGCTCGCGGCCTTCTCCTCCCCGCCCCTTTTCCCTTCCCCCGCCTTCCCCTCCCGTGGCGGGCCGCACTCCGCCGCGACCGCCCCCGCGTTCATCGGCGGCGCCGTCCCCAGGGGCCTCCGGGGCGTCCGCGACCCGGAAAGGGGACGGGACCCTGTTCAGAGCCCCGGGAGGTCGTCGACGGGAGGCCGGGGCCGGGGGATGGGGATCTCGCGCTGCACGTTCGTGCCGCCCGTGTTCACACTCACGCGGACCGCGCCCGGGGTGGTGGGGGACTGCTGGATGGTGAGGCCGTACTGACGGACCTCTGCCGCCCGGCAGAGCGGATTGAGGAGGTCGGTCACGACCTGCTGAGTGTCGGCTATCTGCTCAGGTGGGCAGTGCCGCAACCGGAGCTCCGCAGCGACGACGCGCTGGGCGTGAGGGATCGAGCCGAGGGCTGCCGGCATGCAGACGTACATGGATGCCTCCACTCCTACGGGACGGCCGAGGGAATGCTTTCAGCCGTGTGGCCTAAACCACTATCAAAGATGACCCGACACTCTGCAACCCTGCAGAGTGCGAGTAAGCGGGAGCTGCTGGATCGTGGAGGGTGGCACCCGCCGACCGAGAAGGGATTCATCTGCCCGTGTCACGGCCCCGCTCCGGCCCCACTGTGGCCCTGCGCCTGTTCGCCTCCGAGCTGCGCGCCCGGCGTGAAGCCGCGGGCTTCACCCTGGAGGCCGCCGCTGCGGCGCTCGGCGTGCACGAAATGACACTCAGCCGTCTGGAACTCGCCAGAACCGCCCCGCGCCGCGCGACGGTGAGCCACCTGCTGCGCCTGTACGGGACCCCGGACCCCGAGGCGGAGGCGGTCCTGGCCTCGCTGGAGGAGGCGCGGCAGCCGGGCTGGTGGCACCCGTACCGCGACATCCTCCCCGACCACCTGGCCGGGGTGATCGACCTGGAATCAGCGGCCAGCCTGATCCGCACCTACGCCCCCGGCGTGGTCCCCGAACTGCTCCAGACCCCCGGCTACGCCCGCGCACTCCTGGAACTGCGGCACCCCCGCGCCGACCCGGAGGAGATCGGCCGACGGCTGCGGCTCCTGGAAGAACGGCAACAGCACACCATCCACCGCACGGACCGTCCCGTACGGTTGTGGGCCCTGATCGAGAACGTCGTACTGGAGCGGGTGATCGGGGACCAGGAGGTGATGGCCGAGCAGCTCGCCCACCTGGACCACTTCGCCGAGCGCCGGGGGGCAGTCACCCTGCAGGTGATCACCGCAACGGCCGGCCAGCACCCGCTGCTGCTGAGCGGATCCGCGGACATCCTGCGCTACACCCACCAGCAACTCGCCGACCGGCTGATCGTGCGCGGCCTTCACCCGGAGGCCACCACGGTCACGGAGGACCAGGGGGCGGTCCTCGCCTACCTCGCCGCGATGGACGCGACCGCGGCCCTCGCCCCGCCCCCGACCAACCGCATCCGAACCGGAAAGGAACCCCCTTCATGACCGACGGCACGCAGGACCTGGACCTCCAGCCCGAGAAACCGCACTCCGCACGGTTCTGGAACTACCTGCTGGGCGGCAAGGACAACTTCGCCGCCGACCAGGAACTCGGCGAGCAGATCAAACGCGAGTACCCCGGCGCGGTCGACCTGGCCCTCGCCACCCGCGCCTTCCTCGGACGGACGGTACGGCACCTGGCCGGAGAGGAGGGGTACCGGCAGTTCCTCGACATCGGCACCGGACTGCCGACCGCCGACAACACCCACGAGGTCGCGCAGCGCGTCGCGCCCGACGCCCGGATCGTCTACGTCGACCACGACCCGATCGTCCTCGCGCACGCCCGCGCCCTGCTCACCAGCACACCCGAGGGCGCCACCGACTACGTGGACGCCGATCTGACGGACCCGGACACGGTGCTCGCCCACGCCGCGCGGACGCTGGACCCGGACCGGCCGGTCGCGCTGATGCTGATGGCCGTCATCGGCCACGTCACCGACCCCGCCGAGGCCGCCGCCCTGGTCCAGAGGTACATGGCCCGCCTCGCACCGGGCAGTTGCCTGGTGCTGTGCACGACCCTGGCGTCACCCGAGGTCGACGCCGCGAACGAGTCCTACGCGGCCTCCGGGACCATCCCCTACGCGGCGAGCTCCGCCGAGGCCATGGCCGCGATGGCGGAAGGCCTCACCATCCCTCCGCCCGGCCTCGGCCCGATCAACCGCTGGTTCCCCGACCCGCACACCGGCCCCGGCCCGGACACCGAGCAATGGGGGTACGTCGCCTACAAGACCGCCCGGGGCGTGTCCGGAAAGCCGGGGGAGCCGGTCGTCTGACGCGCCCCGGGGCCGGCCGTCCACGGCCGGCCCCGGAGCGCTCGGTGGTGCCACGGGCGTCTCGGCCATCGAACACACCCGGCATCGTGGGGGCCGCGGGAGGCGCCCCCGGGCCCCTGGACGCACCGACAGGCTCGGGCCGAGGTGCTGCGCGTCAGTCCTGGGTCGCCACGGACAGAGCCTTGGTGACCATGCGGGTGGCGAAGTCGTGGTCGTCGGTGAGCCGGTTGATGTGGTCCGCGAGCAGCAGGGCCGTGGCTTCCAGCGAGTTCATCTCGTTCTCGGTCCAGTCTCCGTACTGCTTGCGCCACAGGCTGGGGCTCAGGCCGGTGCCGGCCGCGACGACCAGCCCGGTCATGGTGGGAATCACTTCGGGGCGGACGCTCTTGGGCATCATGCGCATCGAGGCCACGAAGCTCGGCACCACGTACTCGATGACGTCCCTGTCGTGCTCCTCATAGGTCACCCGCAGCCACTGCATGAACATGTAGACGAGCGTGCACATGCCGTCCACCACGTCATCGACTTCCGCGGGACCCAATGACGCAGTGAACTGGTCCATCAACTGCTGCTGCTCGGAGTCGGCACCGGGCTGGCCGTCGTAGACGGCTTTGAGATGGGAGTCGAGCGCCATGAGCGCTACACCCACATCGCCGGCGGGGGCGTACGCGGGGTCGCAGGGTGATGACATGGTGTTCCTCCTCGGATAACCGTGGGCAACGCAACGCGTTCGTACGGTAGTCACTGGAGGGGTGGAAGTCCGACGAATCCCATCGGAAACCCCCACACGTCATAACGGCAGCAGGACGGGAAGGCGGTGAAGACCGACAGATTCCGGCTGCGTCGGTCCGACGCCGACGCCGACACCGACCGCGAGCCGATCCCTGCCGGGGCAGGCGCGAAGAACGGTGGAGAAAGCCGGTGGGCTCACCGCGTCGTCCGGCCAGGACGAAGGCATTCCCCGCTGCTGCCGCCGCTGCCCCTGCTCGCCGGAGCGCACCTGTGCTCCGCAAAGGCCCGTTGCTGCCGCTCCTGGACGTGGCGGAACAGCGTTCCGCATAGCCGTGCTGTACGGCCGGGCCTGCGCCACGCGTTACGGTGGGCCGGATCTGTTTGCGCGAAATCGCATGGGGTGAACCGACGGTGACGGTACGACAGGGGTGTGGAACGCGCTTGGTGGCGCTGTGCGGCGCTTTTGAAGTGCACGGCCGTCGGCGTCCGCAACCGATACGGAAGTGGTAGGCGTCATGAGTGACATGTGGACCGGTGAGAAGGTGCGCCTGCGAGGCGTCGAGCCCGAAGACTGGGAAGGCTTTCGCGACCTGGCCCGGAACACCCTCGACGTCCGCAACGCAGACCTGGTCGCCCCTCCGCGCTCCGCCGAGAGTTTTCGTTCCTGGACCGCTGAGCGTGCTGGGCGTTCGCCAGGGGGCGAAGCATTCCGTCTGGTGATCGAGACACTGGCCGACCAGGCATTCGCAGGGTCCGTGACAGTCGGAGAAACCGACAGCCGCGCGGGACGGTTCAAGACGGGGATCGAGATCGCCCGCGATCATCGTCGCAAGGGGTACGCGGCGGAAGCAACCGAACTCGTCCTCACCTACATGTTCGCCGAACAGCGCCACAACAAGTGCGAGGTGGAGGTCTACGCCTTCAACGACGCCTCCGTCGCCCTCTACCGCAGACTGGGCTTCGTCGAGGAGGGGCGGCTTCGCCAGCATGAATTCTTTGCCGGCGGCTACCACGACGTTGTGCTGCTCGGCATCACCGCCGCCGAATACTGGGCCGCACACCAACGCCCGTCGGTGCGGTGATCTTCGCGGCACCTCGTCGTCGGTGACCTCGTCGTCCCCAACCACTTCGACGACGTGACCGGCCCCGGTGCGGCCCCGGCGGGCGGAAGCGCGGAACCGACCCCGGCAACACCCCTCCTCCTGGAACTCGCCCCGAAACCCGCCCCGGTCGACGGGCCCCCGCCGTCTCCTCCACCGCTACGACGCCCCTCTCCGTCCACGGCCCCAGCCACCGGCTCAAGAACCGACCAGAAGTCATCGGGCAGGACACCGACGTGGCCTGGCCATCCCACGTTACCGAGGGCGACCGAGCTTGATCATTCGTCGGGGAGCCGCTGGAAGATGTCGGAGAACTCGTCGTTCTCGATCAGCCCGGCGATTACGTCAGTCATGCTGTCGATGCCGGGATCCCGGACAATCAGGCCGTCCGAGAACCAGAAGTACCGGCCCCCGAGAGCCTCGTCGCTTCCCTCCCAGAGCTTCATCAGGCGCTCGACTTGCGCGACGGTGAACATGGTCGCGCTCCAGCGAGATCCGTCCTTGAGAGTCACGAGGACATCGACGTCGCAGACCGCCTCCAAGTCCTCGCCCTCATTGGGCAGGAACGACGCCTCGAAGGCTTCCGCGCGAACCCGGTACCAAGGTTTGTCCCAGCCCTTTTCCACCGATCCGGCCGGCATGCTCTGTCTCATCGCACAAGTGTCCCGGGACAGCGTCCCGGGCTCAACCAGAATCCGCTTGGGCCCGGTCAAGGCCTTGCCGCATGCCGGAGCGCGATGGCACCACTACCGGGAGCTGAACGTCCGGGTACGGAAGCGGGTGACCGGATGCCGGCTTTGTGGGCGCGGCGGGGCAGTGAGGAAGTCACGGCCTGACGGCTTGAAACCGCCTCTTCTCTTCTGGAGTACCTGATGTTCAGCGCACGGCTGCGCTCAGGTGTCTTTCCCGTCAGGGGCGAAAGGGCTGTGCGTGGTGAGGAGGCGGCAGGGCACAGCCCGTTCTGTCGTCGTGCCGGTCTCGTCCTGTTCCACCCGGTACAGCCGGGCCTGCGGTGTACGGGTCACGGTCTCCACCGGCCGACCGTTTCGAAACAGGCGCCGACCCCGTCTTCCAACGCCCAGCCGACGCCGAGTGCGCCAGTTGTGACGGCCGACGGGCAGGAGGCGCGGCGGCCTTCTTCACTGTCGTAATGCGGGCGGACGGAGCCGGACAGTCGAACGGTGCCGCCACGGACCGCCGAGCCTTTCGTGCGTGCCGGAATCGATCAGTCCCTGTTCCTCGGCGAGACGGATCACGGTATCGGCAACGCATTTCGCCGGAAGCCGGGCGTCGACCACCCGCGCCCCGAGCTGCTTGACGCCCCTTTGAAATCCGGGAGCCCAGCTGAGTAGCCATTCGCGGGTGACACCAGTACGTCCGAAAGTCGTGCTGCGCGAGGCCACCCGGCGCACCATGGTCTCGGTGTCCAGTTCCAGCAGGATCACCAGATCGAAGCGCGGTATGAAGCTCACAACGTTGAGGGCGGTACCGCACACGAACAGTGTGCCGGCCGCCTTGCGCAGGAGCGCGTCGAGGCGTGCACCGTCCCAGTGCCAGTGGTGAGCGGCCAGCCATGCCGAATCGGGCTCGGCCGGGTACTCCACGCAGCGCCCTTCGCCGTCCACCCACCGGGCCAGCACTTCGTCGGAGTCGACCGCCGTCAGCCCGCGCCGGTCGAGTTCCCCAGCCAGTGTGCTTTTCCCCGCACCGGCTACTCCGAGGACCAGTACAGCCGCCACGGCAGCGTCATGCCGTTCACGGCGGCGCGCGAGGTGGTTGTGAGGCGTGGTCACGTGGGGCGCATTGAACGGGTGAGGGCGGCGACGGCCTCGTCGACAGGCGTGTGGCCGGAGACGAGCTCCAGCGTCCGGCCCGCGGTTTCGGGGGCGGCCAGCAGGGCCACGAGGACGGCGGCCACGTCGGCCCGCTTCACCTCGCCGACCCCGGTGGATTCGGCGAGGCGGACCATGCCGGTGGCCGGGCCGTCACGGAGCCATGCGGGCCGCAGGACGGTGCAGTGCAGGAAGGGCCTGGACAGGAGGTTCTCATCGGCTTCGCCCTTGGCCCTGAGGTAGGTCTCGACGAGCGGGTTCTGCGGGTACCGGGCGCTGCGGTCGGCCCCCATGGCCGAGAGCATGACGTAACGCCGGACGCTGGTGAGCTGCGCCGCGTCCGCGAGGGTCAGGGCGGCGTCGCGATCGGCGGGGTGCGCCCGGCCGGGCGCGTCACCCAAACCTGCACCGGCCGCGTAGAGCACCGCGTCCGCGCCCACGAGCCGCTCGGCGAACTGCTCCGTCGAGGCCGTGGCCAGGTCGAGGAGAGCCGGGGTCGCTCCGGCGGCGCGCACGTCGTCGGCCTGTCCGGGACGGCGGATGAGCCCGGTGACCTGCCACCCCCGGGTTGCGAGCAAACGGGTTGCGGCGAGTGCGACCCGGCCGTGACCACCGGCGATAACCACATGCATGACACGCATAGTAATCATGCGTACACTCTGTGTTCAAGCTGGTGTGCGAGTGACGGCACCGGGGCTGCGTAGTCCCGGGCCGGAAGAGACGGTCACGCCCCCTTCGCCACCGCCCGTCCCCGGCACCCGCCGCACACGTATCGCATACGGGGAACCGGAATGCCACCGCCCCGGCATTACAGGCTGCCGCTGGTTGAGGAGGATCATGACCGACGACGAGGAAGCCCTTCCCCTGCACCGGCTGCCGGTCGAGGCTCCCGGCCCGCCCCGGCGCACGACTCTCCCCGATGGCAGCCCCGCCTGGCACTTCACCCGCTACGACGACATCCGCCAGGTACTGGCCGACGCCCGGTTCGTCCGCGCCGTCCTGCCTGCCGCAGCTGCCTCGCCCCTCTCCGACACCACTGACGCCATGGCAAAACAGGACGGCTCCGCGCACACGCGACTGCGCCACATCGCGAAAGGGATCTTCACCCCTCGCGCGATCGACCACCTCGCACCGCTGGTCGCCGAGGTCACCGACCGACTGGTCGAAGACCTCGTCCGCCACGGCCCGCCCGCCGACCTCGTCGACCACTACACGCGGCCCCTCCCCATCGCCGTCATGAACAAGCTGCTGGGAATCCACGACCTCGACGACACCCGGCTGCTGCACTGGACCGAATGTGCCTTCCCCGACGCCTCGGTTCCGCACGACGAAACGGCAAAGGCCGCCCAGGAGTTCACCGAGTTCACCACCCGCCTGATGGCCGAGCGCAGACACGCCCCCGGGCCGGATCTGATCAGCACCCTCGTGCACGCCGCCGACCGCGAAGGCGGCATCCCCGAGTCCCACCTCGTCAACCTCGTGACCACCCTCGTCGTGGCCGGATACGACACCACCATGACCATGCTGGGCAACAGCCTCCTCTACCTCCTGAGCGAACGCCCGCAGGACTGGTCCCGCCTGGGTACCGACGAAGCGGCCGCGGGAGTGTTGGCCGACCGCCTGACCCACCTGATCCCGCTCAACGACCCCGAAAAGCGCACCAACCCGCTACGCGCCACCGAGGACCTGGAGATCGCCGGGACAGCCATCCGGGCCAAGGACCTCGTCACCCTCGACCGCGGCGCGGCCAACCGCGACCCCGCGGCCTTCCCCGGCGACCCCTTCGCCGACCTGTTCGCCCCCCTGGAACACCCCACCCTCGCCTTCGGCGGGGGGCACCACTACTGCCTGGGAGTCTCCCTGGCCCGCACGGAACTCCGCCTCGCCCTTCACCGGCTGGCCGCCCGGCTGCCGGCCCTGCGCCCGGCCCTGACGGCCGACGCCGTCGAATGGCGCGCGAGCGCCCTCACCCGGAGCCCCCGGCACCTGCCCGTCACCTGGTAGTCGCCGACCCCGCTCACACAGGACCCGCCCGCCCAAAGCCGGCAGGGCGATCTTGCAGTGCGCGGTGCCACCCTCGCCGTCGGCCCTCTTGCCCCGGGCGAGGGCCGTGCGGGATCGCTGCGGACGGAGAGGGCGCCGTGTTCGGAATTTTGGGAAGACCCCGACCCTGTCCTGGCCCGTGGGGCGGGGAGACGCTCCTGCCCGGCTGGATCTTCGGACCCGCGACGCGTTCGACGCCGTGATCTTCTACGCGGAGGTCTTCGACTGGACCCGGGCGCCGGGCGGCTGCACGATCGACTGCGCCGAGGACCACGTCCTCGTCCAGACCGGGGGCCGCACCGTCGCCACCCTGTATGACGGAGGCGCCGAAACCGCCCCGGACCCAGGAATTCGGCCCCGCTGGAACATCGACTTCCCCCTCGAAGACCGCAAGCAGGCTGCTCCGGCCGCCGTCACGGCCGGAGGCGAGTCCTCACCGGTTCCCCTCCCGTGGACACCCCGAGCAGCGCCTCCATCATCCGCGACTCCGAAGGCGCTCCCCCCACCCTGTCTGGCACCGAATGAGGGCCGGGGCGCCCTGGCGTCGGCCACGCGGTCCCTTTGCTCCGGAAGGCTCAGCGGACAACGACGACCAGCAGAAGCTCCTGGACGTCCTCCACCGCACCGGCGAGCGCCGAACCGTACGGTATTCATCGGTAAACGTGTCACGGCAGTGAGCAGAACCAGTCATTCGCCGCGGCCGGTGATGAAGTCGCGTACCCGATCGACCAGCCCCAGCCCAGGGGAGAGGATCCTGCTGGCCGACGCGGAGCTCGGGGCGCCGGGGTGCGGGCGAGTGGGAGCCGTCTCCTTCGCCATACGGACCTCCTGCCCCAAAAGATCCAGAACCTCCGGACCACAGGCCGCCCGGAGTCGACTGAACAGATTGCCTTCCTCGTCCTGGACGTGCGCGCGGACCTCGGTACGGAGCTTGACGAACAGGTGGATGAGCTCGGGATCGTCCGCGTCCATCCCCTCAAGGTTTTTCAGCAGCCGCTCGACACGGCTGTGGTCGGCAACCGCCTTGTCGGCCAGTGCATCGCCGCCCGGGACATGCTCCCGCACTGCCGGATACAGGTGCTGCTCCTCTGCGACTGCGTGCCGTACCAGCTCAATGGTCAGTTGGTCGAGCAGCCGTCTGCGTTCCGAGCCTCGTGCCGGAACGGCTTCGATCCGGTCGAACAGTTCCTCCACCTCACGGTGGTCGGCCGTCAGCTCCTCGATGACATCGCCGCCATGCCGCATGATGCACACCACCTTCGGGTCCAGACGCGCGCCCGGAGCCGAACGCGCGGAGAAACGAAACGCGTTCCCAGCCGCGGAACGGCCCTGCCGACTCCACAGGTCGGATCTCGGTCCCGTTCGGATCGAGAAACAGGGGCCCGGCGCTCTTCGGCAGGAGTGCTTCGCCATCAGGCCGCCGGACCGGGGACGGAGTACGGCCGGACGCGCGGCTGCTCCGACAGAGCCGGTCGCCGACAGCCCTGTGCGAAAGTGGCCGCACTGGGCAGGCGCCGCAGTCACATTCCTGGTTGCCGTCCCCCGGGTCATACCAGAAGTGCGAAGGCGAGGAAGAAGGCAGCCACAAGCACCACGACGACAAGGATCGCGATCAGCGGGCCCCGGGCCCATCCTCGCGGGGGTTCATGGCGCGGTCCCGCTTCCGAGGTGCTGCTTTCGGCGGGCGGGGTTTCGCCGGGAGGGACGCCGCCGCCGGGCTCCAGGCCCGGGGTGTTGCGCGGATCAGGGTCAGGATTTCCTGTGTTCATGTGGTGTACCACCCATCCGCGATATCGGGACGTGATTCCGCCGGGCGAACGCGTCGGTCCCGAGGCTCGGATCCGCAGTGCGCTGCGCCGACGGACCGGGGAGGTCGACCGGTCGGTCCATCGGCCGAGGGCCGTGCCAGGTCCCCAAGAGCACGTCCTGGACTCCCCACGGCAGCCCGCCGGCGGGCAGCAGGGTGGGCGGCGCTCGGTTGGCTGCGGGAGACAACTGCTCGCCGCGTACACGCGGTGGCTTCCTCGGAGTCCGCCGCGCTGCCGTCGATACCATCGTCGATGGCGCTTGTTGGCGGGTGCCCTGGTCCGGTCCTACGAGGCGTGCGCCGCGTGGCGTGCCGACCGCCGACCTGATGATGTGCCTTCGCCATCGACCATGTCGTCGCTCAGCGTCCCTTTCCGCACCGAATCCGTTCACCAAAAACACCGTGTGTTTCGGCCGCACCGTCTGCCGCCTGCGCGTTTCGCGCCCCCGGCCTCAGTCGGCCACGGGGCGCAGCGACTCGGGTGGGGTCTCCCGGTCGTCGTGCTCGTAGTTCGCGAGGGCCAGGCCGATCGCGAAGAAGGTCGGCGCCCACTCGCCGACAAAAATGCCCCAGTGATCCGCGCGTCCAAGTCCGCGGCACTCCGCTTTCAGGGACCCGGCCCACGAGGCCACGGCCAAACCGATGGAAAGGAAGCCTGCGCAGTATGCGTGTTCGGATTTCAGGCCCTTCTCGTGCAGCACCTTGATGATCATGGTTCTCCCGAGAGTGACGGAGCTTCCCCCTCTCACCACTGTCGCTCAGGAGGGCACCTCCTGCATCTCCGTCCGGGATCGCCGGAGGAGAAGCTCGTGGCCAGGAGCCGGGCAAGCCCCGCTGCGGGCTGTTCCGCCGGCGACCTGACCCGGGCGAGTCCAGGGGGAGCCTGGGCAAGCGCCCCGAGCGTGGAAGCCCCCGGAGGCGTGGTTCAGCGTCAACGCCTTCTTCGTCTCCGACGGAGCGGGGCGTCGGTTGAGGACGTGCGGGATGTCGGTAACGGCCTCTTCGAAGGCGGTGACGGTGCCGTGGGGGCTTTCCAGCGCAGGGTGGCGAGGACGAGGGCTTCGAAGTGCAGGCCGACGGGGCCCGCACTCGGGGGTTCGAGCCGTGGTTGGAGCGTGATCACGCGATCTCGATGGACTTTTCGATCCACGCGTCACCGGGTTCGCGTCGCAGCCGTCGTTCTGGCCGTTCTGGACGGCGGCGGAGGTCGTGCGGCTGTCGCACGCGGCGGTGGAGCTTTAGCGAATGCTGTGCGGGGCGAGCACATCCCTGTCTGCGTCATTACCGCGATGAAGAAGGGACTGTAAAACGTTCGGTGTAACTCCCGACCATGGAAGATGCCTCGATGACCAGCGACAACACGAACGAGGTCGAACCCGCCGAGCCGTCTGAGGCAGCGTCAGCGAAGTCTTTGGACGACCGGCTAATTGACGAACTGGTGGGCAGTCAAGGCCCGCGGACACTTCCCCAACGAGCAGGTCGCCTTGAAGTGGGTCTACATGGCGATCATGTCCCTGGACCCCACAGGCAAGGGACGAGCCCGCTGGACCATGCGCTGGAAGACCGCACTCAACGCCTTCGACATCACCTTCGACGGGCGCCTCTCCGCAGCCCGTCAGTAACTCCAACAACCCCAGTTACACCGCTTGTTTGACAGCCTCGGACTTTGTTGTCGTGTTCTGGGTGGGGGTGGTGGTTTCGGGGGGTTGGGGGGGTGGTTTTGTGTTGGTTTGTTTCGGGGTTTTTTTGGTTGGTGTGGGTTTTGGTGTTGTTGTTCTGGTTGGTTTTCGTTCTGGGGGGTGTGGTGGTTATGGGTGGGGCTCGCGGGGGAGTCGTTCTTTGGGTGTGGGGTGGGTGCTTGTCTTTCGTGCTGGTGGCTGGTCCTGTGTCTGGTCGTTCGGGTGTGGCCGGGTCTCGCAGGTGGTTCCTGGGCTGGGTTTTGTGTGGCAGGGGGTGGTGCGCTGCTGTTTTTCTGTTGTTTTGTTGTGGGTGGGGGAGGGTTTTTGGTTGTGGGTCTGGGGGGTGGTGGTGTGGGTCTGGGGGGTGTGGGTCTGGTGTGTGGGTGGATCCCGTCCGGGTGGGGTGTCCGGACGGGATCCTTGTTTTGCTGGGGTGGGGTGGGTTGGGGTGGGTTAGATGCCGGGGGCGGCGATGTAGGTGTATGCGCCGGCTGCGGTGGCTGTTCCGGCGGGGTTCGTCACGACGACGTCGACTACTCCTGCGGTGCCGGGCGGGGTGACTGCTGCGAGGGTGGTTGCGTTGATCACCGAGAAGGGTGCCGGGGTGCCGCCGAAGGTGACCGAGTCGGTGGTGTCGAGGTTGGTGCCGGTGATTGTTACTGCGGTCCCGCCGGAAGTGGGTCCGGAGGTCGGGGTGAGGGTGGTGACGGTGGGGGCGTCCACGTAGGTGTAGGTCAGGCCGTTGTTGCTGCCGCCTGCGGTGGTGACGGTCACGGGGACGGGGCCTGCTGCGGTGCCGGCGGGAACCGTGACGCTGAGGGAGCTGTCGGAGTTCACGGTCGGGGTGGCTGTCGTGGTGCCGAAGGAGACGCTGGTGGCCGTTGACAGTCCGGTGCCGTTGATGGTGATGGTGTTGCCGCCGGCGGTGGGTCCGGAGGTTCCGCTCAGGGAGGACTTGAACGGTGCGCCGACGTAGAAGAACGGTACCGGGTTGCTGGTTCCGCCCGGTGTGGTGACGGTGACTCCGACCGTGCCGGTGCCGGAGGGGGAGAGTGCGGTGACTTCGGTCGCGGACACCTGGGTGATGTTGGTGGCCGGCTTGCTGCCGAATTTCACCGCGCTTGTGTTGGACAGGTTCGTTCCCGTGATGGTCACCAGGGTTCCTCCTCCGGTGGAGCCCTGGTTGGGAGAGATAGGCATGACAATGCTCCTCGTTCTCCAAGGGGACATGGGTGACCGGCGGAGCGGTGCCCGGCCCGGGCGTTCGGCGGCCGGCGAGGATGCCGGTTGCCGGTGACGTCGGGGTGCACCGCGCGCGGGGGCGTGGTTGGCACGGCCGGGAGTCCGAAGAGGGCGGGGCGCACGCGCATGGCCGGGTCCGGCGCCGGACCCTGGGTACCGGCGTCTTCTCCTCGAACGTGGAGAAGAACCGGCATGCGCTGCCTGTTCCTGCCTTCCTCGGCCAGGGTTGGGCAGCCCGCCGGTTCGCCATTTCAGTGACCCACAGGGGGCTGTGGGCGGCAAGGGCCGCGGCCTGCTGTCACCCGAACGGAGCAGCCGTCTCGGTGCGGGCGCGGGCTTCTTCGAGCCGGCGGGCACGGCCCGTCCGGTGGTTCGGCTTGGGTTGTGTCCGGGCAGCCGTCTGGGCTGTTCCCTGCCTGCCCGTCTGGCTGCGGGGCGGGTTTTCTGCCGGGCTGCCGTATCCGGCACGGGCTTGGCCCGCGGGCCTTGGGTGTCCGGGGTCCGGCGCGGGGCCCTGCCGAGCCGTTGTTGCCGGCGTGCCCGGGCTGCCCCGGGGGCTGGTTTGCCCGGTGCCGGCCGGGTGGTCTGGCGGGTGCCGGCCGGGGTCGGTGCTGTCTGCTCCGTACTGCCGGCCGGGTGGTGTGCTGGGGGTCCGGTTCCTGCCGCGGTGTGGTCCGGTGGAAGTACGGACGCGGGCCGGTGGGCCGTGCCCGGGTACGGGGAGGCCGGCTGCTGTCGGATTTTCGTGCCGTTGCCCGGCCGGCGGGCAGGGCGGGGGCTGCGGCGGGGCGCCGCGGGCGTGCCGGGCCCGCACTCCGCGCCGCCCGGACCACCGGACCACCGGCCCGGCCCGGTTTGACCTGTCGGCCCGGCCCGCCGGCCCGATCCGCCGGCCTGCCTCTCGGGCCGACTCGCCGATCTGATCCACCGGCCCGGCCCGGTTTGACCCGTCGGCCCGGCCCGCGCTGGCCCGATCCGCCGGCCTGCTCTCGGCCCGGCCCGCGCTGGCCCGATCCGTCGGCCTGCTGGCCCGATCCGTCGGCCTGCCTCCCGCGCCGGCCTGATCCACTTGTCCGGTCCGCCGCGCCGGCCTGCCGGTCCGCCGCGCCGGCCTGCCGGTCCGCCGCGCCGGCCTGCCGGTCCGCCGCGCCGGCCTGTCGGTCCGCCGCGCCGGCCTGTCGGTCTGCCGCGCCGGCTTGCCGGTCCCGCTGTCCTCGGCCGTAGGCTCCGGGCGGGGCGGGGCGGGGCGGGGCTCTGCCGTTCGGGGCGGGGCAAGTTCCTGTCTGGGTGCGGTAGTTGGGGGGTGTTTTCTGTGTGGAACCGCTGGTGTTGCTTAGCCCGTTGGGGTGATCCCGTTGGGGGCTGTCTTGTCGCCGGGGCGGCTGTATGGGTGACTGGGGATGTCCAGCCGGCGGGCCGCCCTTCCCGGACCGGGAAGCATGCGGTGTCGCGTTCGCGCGGCCGGCGCAGAGCACGCCGTTCACGGTTCTCATGAAGTGAAGCAGTGGCACTTCGCTCTTTGTGTACTGTCACCGGCCCGGACAGTGCCCATCGCCGTGTCTTCGGTGACGGGCCCGGCAGCCGCCCCCTGCCAAGGGGGAGTTGTGCCGGGCCGGGGCCGGGTGCACGGATCGGTGCACGGCTTGTTGCACGGTGCACGGCTTCTTGCACGGCTTGTTGTCCCGGCGGGGACGGGAACGCTGTCCGTGCCCGGTCTCCTCGATGCGGGGGCGGCTTGGCCCCGGGTGGCGGGTGTCCGGCGGATTTGGGGGCTGTGCGGGCTCGTTCGGCTGCCATGCGGTCCCGTTGTCCGGCCCGGGGTGGTCGGGGTGCGGCTGGTGCCGTGTGCCGGGAAGGACACGGGGCCGTCTCGCACCGGTTTTTCTGCTGTTCCGTTCTCGTTCCAGGAGGTATCCATGCCGCCCGTGGTCAGTTTCATCAGTCCCGCGCAGGGGCCTGTATCGGGGGGTACCACGGTCGTCATCACCGGTACCGGTCTCACGGGCGCCACAGCCGTCCGGTTCGGGGCCGCCGGTGCCGTTTCCTACACGGTCGTCTCGGCCACGCAGATCACCGCAGTCACCCCTGCCGGGAGCACCGGCCCGGTTTTGGTGACGGTGACCACGCCCGGCGGGACGAGCAACGCCACGGTGACCTTCACCTATGTCCTCGCTCCGCTTCCTGCCGTGACCGGTCTCTCGCCGTCCGGCGGTCCCACGGGGGGCGGCACCACGGTCACTGTGACGGGGACCGGTTTCTCCGGTGCCACCCAGGTTCGCTTCGGCTCCGTCAGTGCATTGTCCTTCAGTGTCGTCTCCCCGTCCCAGATCACCGCGCTCTCCCCGCCGGGGCCCGCGGGCGCGGTGCCGGTGACCGTGACGACGCCGGCAGGCACGAGCGCCGCCGCCCCGGCGTCGTACTTCTTCTACGTTCCCGCCCCGGTGCTCACCGCGCTCTCTCCGGGGGCCGGCCCGGCTGCCGGCGGCAACACGGTAGAGCTGACGGGACAGAACCTGTCGAATGCCACCGCTGTGCGGTTCGGTGTGCTCCCGGCCGTTTTCAACTCCGTTTCGGCCACCGGGATCTCGGCCGTCGCCCCGGCAGGGGCCGGTGTGGTCGCGGTGACGGTGACGACCCCCGGCGGCACCAGCAACTCCCTGGCCTACGCGTATGCGGGTGCTCCCGTACTGAGCAGTGTGTTCCCCTCCAGCGGGCCGGCCTCGGGCATCACGGTCGTGACACTGACCGGTACGGGGCTGGCCACCGCGACCGACGTGGAGGCCGCAGGGGTGCCGGTCGGCTTCACCGTGCTCTCGGACACCGAGTTGACCGCGGCCATCCCGCCGGGGGCCGCCGGCGACGTGCCCGTTCAGGTGACGACAGCGGGCGGAACGTCAGGAGCGGTGATCTTCCACCGTGTTGCGGCGCCCGAGATCTGAGTGCCCCCTTTTCTTCTGCCGCCCCCGTCTCCTTCACGCGATCGCCCCAGCGGGCTCACCTGAGTGGGTCCGTCCCGGGGGCGGCCTCACCGCGGATCTCTCCGGCAGGGCCTAGCGTGTGCGCTACCAAAAACCCGGCGAAAACAGACAAAGGGAGCTGCTCAATGAGGCGCAGGCATATGCATGGCGGGGGGGCCGTCACCTCGGCGGCGCTGGCAATCGTCCTGGCTGCTGCCGCGCCGGCGGCCGCCGCTCCGTCCTCCACCAGTGTCACCGCTTCGCCCTCGTCGGCCGCCGTCAACAGCCCGGTCCAGCTGACCGCCTCTGTCACCTGCGACGTTGATCCGGGCGGCGGTCTGGGCGTGTCCTTCTTCGACGGCGGCGACCTTCTGGGCACCGTGCCGGTGGCGGCCAACGGCCAAGCCACCTACCCCGCGTCGTTCACCACGGCCGGTACGCACACCATCACCGCCGCGTACAACGGCAACGGCGCCTGCGACGCGTCCAACAGCACCACGACCGTCCAGGTCTCCTCGTCCCCGGCGCCCGGCCAGCCCCCGGGTCTGTGCCTGCTCGGCTGCGGCAGCCTGATCGGCTTCGTCGCGGGGGACATCAAGAACACCGTTGTCGTCCACTGAGGGCTGCGGCAGGAGGCACCTGCAGCAGCCCGGCCCGGGTGCTGTCCGCCCGGCCCAGGACTCTCGCGGATGCGGGTGCCGGTCCGGGCGCCAGGACGGGGCGCCGGGCCTGGGCGCCGGGGCCGGGTACCGGTTCGGGGTGCCGGCCCTGGGCGCCGGTCCGGGGTGCCGGGACCGGGGTGCCCGTCTGCCGCAGCCGGATGTGTCTGCCGGCCGGGACGCCGGCGCAAGGGCCTGCCCGGTGTCCCGGCAGCCCGTCCCGGGGCCACGGGGGCAGGCCCACGCGGTCCGCGGCCCCGGGCGCCCGGGGCGCCCCCGCACCCGGCGCCGGCTGCTTCTCATGCACGGGACCCGGGCGGGCGGCGCGTCAGGGAGACGGTGGCCCAGATCGTCCGGGACCCGTCGCGTTCCACGTGTGTGCCAAGTGCCCGGGTGCAGTTGGCGACGATTCCCAGGCCGCGGCCGAAACCGGAGTTGCCGTGCCAGTGTCTGACGGTCCGTTCCGTGCCCTGGTCGCGCATCTGGATGCGCAGATGACCCCTGTTCTGCTGCAGGTCGGTGGTGATGACGCTGCTGTTGGTGTGGAGAATGGCGTTCGTGGCGAGTTCCGTGGCGATCAGCAGGGCCGTGTGCCGGACGCCTTCGTCGGTCAAGTGCTGCTGATCGAGCCATAAACGGGTCAGGTACCGGCAGACGGGGACGGCCCGGTCCACCGCCGGAAGACGCAGGGTGGTGGTACGCGACCGGAGCCGGCCGGCGGCCAGCACGCCCGCCACCGGTGTATCGGGCCATCGTTCGACTTCTTGCAGGGTGAGCGCGATACACGCATATGCACGGGTCGGCGACATGACTCTCCTGGTGCTCGTGAGAGGCGCAGGCGGCAGAAGGTTCTGGTGTCCCGGAGCGGCGCGCGGTGGTGCCGCCGACGTGTCGGGGGGCGTTTCTTCACGCGGGTGAGAAGAAGGAGCATGGCACTGTGCTTTCATAAGACCTGCATACGGGGGACAGCGGTGGAAACGAAGACGAAAAGGGCGCATACGGGGCGCCGGTTGTGCCGTACGCTCCTTCCTGCCGGCGGCGCGGTGCGCCTTCGTGCAGGGGTGTTCCGGTCTCCTGGCCGGATGCTCCGGCGCCGGTCCGGCCCGAAGACGGCGACAACCGCCGTGCCCATGCAGGACGGCGGTCTGTCGGGCCAGTCCGGTCCGGCAGCGGCGCGGCCTTGCCGCGAGGTGCTCGGCCGGGTGCCGGATCCGGAACGTCAGCCGGCGCCGGGTGGCGCCGGCTGACGCGTCCAACTCCTCTCACGGGGCGCCCATAGCGGTGACCAACCGTTCAGCGGCTGGCGCGAATCAGACGCCTGACCGGTTGGATAGCCACTTCCCCGGAGAGGACGGGCGGCCAACCATTGGACATGACCGTTATCCGCCGAGCCCGCATATGACGGCAATAGGTGTCGATGATACGGCACCCGAATGGATTAATTCGGTGCGATGAAATGTTCAGATTCTGTCCGGTTTAGAAATGGACGAACAGGCGGGAAGGGCGCTTCGGCAGCCCGCCGGGCAGCGGATTCCTGACACCTTATCAGCTTTCCTTGTCCGGGCCGTTCGCCATCACCGGGGCAGAAATCGTGAGTGTCTGATATGCGGCCGGGTTCTGCAGGGGATGCTCCGCAGAGTGCCGGATCGTTATTCCTGGGACCCTGCCGCAGAGTGCCGGATCGTTATTCCTGCGGCGCAGGACGGATTTTTGCCGTCTGAATTCCGGGAGAGGGAGGGAAGGGGGGAGTGCGCACACTGGTGCGGCAGTGAACACTGTTGTGTTTGATTTCCTGCCCGGCACGGTACTCCGATCGAGTGATTGGGGGCTTCCTCCCTTGAGGCGTCACTAATCCGTCCCGCTTACTGGATTACGAACCGGCGGGTCGCCCATCCCTTCCCGGGGACGTGGCTGCTACCCGTTCCGGTCCTCGCTCCCGTCACAGCGAAGCATGCGGCGACCAGACGGTGTTCTCGCTCGCAGAACAGACCGTCCCCCGGAAAGAGAAGGGCACCGCTCCGCCGACGTCGCCGCCGATGAGCGCGTACGTCATGTGTAGGGAGTGCCAGCATGTTCCGTTCCCGTCTTGCCGCCGCCACTGCCACCGCCGCCCTGGCGGCGGGCGCCGTAGTGGGCTTCGCCCCCCTGGCCGCAGCGGCTCCCGCTGCCGTGGCCGCCTCCCCCTGTGTCAACGACCTGCAGGCCGCACAGGCGTCCAACAACGCCGCCATCGCCGCCGACCAGGCCAACAACACCAAGGCCGCCTTCTCCAGCAACCTGAGCACTGCCACCTCGCTCGCCTCCGCGCTCGGCGACTGTGCCGGGCAGCCGCCGGTGGTGGGAGCCAATGTCCTCATGGCTTCCGCGACCAACGCGACCGCCATCGTGTACAACCTGCTCGGATCGGCCAGTTCGGCACTGGGCTCCGAGCAGGCGACCGCTTCGTCGATCAGCCAGGCGCTGGCCAGCGCGACCTGACCCGCGCCCGGGCGGGCGCCGGTGACCGGGCTTCCCCGCCCCCTCCCGGCCGGCCGCCGCCCGGCCTTCGGGATCCCGGCCCGAAGACCGGTGCGCGCTTCGGCCGCCCGCTGCCGCCCGGGCGGCAGCGGGCAGCCGGGCGGCGAGAAGCCCCTCGCCCTCTCCGTGCGCAGCCGGATCACCCCCGCGGCCCGGACGTCCGCCGGCCCGCGAACCCTGCGAACCCCTGCGGACCCCTGCGGACCCCTGCGGACCCGCGCGGGCCCCGCGATCCACTTCCTCTGCGCGCTCACGGCGCGGGCAGACGTGTATGCACGAAAGGCGATGAACCTTCTCCCGCTGCATACCGGGGCCCCCGTACCGGGCACCACTTTTCCTGATTCCCTGTGCCGTGCCTGCTGCATGGATTCCGGTTTCTGATTCCCGCCCCTTTCCCGCCCTCCCCTCGCGGGCGAGAAACCGATGATGCCGCACCGCGCCCCAGGTGAAACTCCCTGGGGCGCGGTGTGCATGTGCGGAGCACGGAACGGTGTGGACCAGCCGCCCTCTGCCCGCAGACCGAAACTGGAGCTGGATTTGTCCGACCGTATTCGAGTCAAGCTTTCCGGAGGCCCGGACTGGATTTTCATTCCTTCCGTATGGGAAGTCGAGTCCCTGGAGGCCGAACCCAGAGTGAAAATCCTGTGCGGCAACGCCTATGAACACTTCGACTTCTCGGGCCGTTACACCCTCCATGAGGGCGAGCAGCTGCCCGTTTACTGCTGGTGCCGCCGCACATACGTGGCCGAATAAGCCCGTACCGTGATCCTGAAGGGAAAATTCCATGATTAATCCACCAGTCCCCGCGGGTGACTCATGACGCGGCGGACCGGAGGCCGGGCCCGGGACGCCGTGGTCACCGGCATCGGCCTGTGCCTTCCCGGCCCGGGGACCCCAGTGCTCACCGCGGACGACCTCTGGAACGTCGCGTCCACCGGATCGTCCTGCCTCAGCAAGAACGGCGTCTACTACGGCAGCGTGGACCTCCCGGACGAAACGTTCGATGAACGCGTGCCCGGCATTCCCGAGTTCTTCTCCCGCCACTACACAGACGCCCACCGCTTCGGACTGGTGTCGCTGACGCAGGCATGCGCGGACGCCGGCCTCGAGACCCGGCACGACCTGGAAGAAGCCGCCATCCTGGTGGGCCGAGGCGGCGTGGACGCCAACATCGACAGCTACCTCGCCGTCCTCAGGGCCGACCCCGCAACCTACCCGGTCGCAGACGCGCTGGAAATGTTCGTCGCAGCGGAACAGTCCATCACCCCCTCGGACGTCGCACTGGTCCAGGGCGCACTCACCCGCTCCAAGGCCGCCAACTTCACCGTCTCCTGCGGCTGCGCATCCTCGGCCCTCCAGATCGGCAACGCACAGCGCCTCATCGCCGCCGGCGAGGTCGATATCGCCGTGGTGACCGGAGTCGACGTCTTCAGCGTCACGCTCATCCGCAACATCCAGCGCCTGCTGAACGGCGCCCAGAGGACCTACGACACCATGCGGTCCCAGGACATGCCCAGCCTCCTGCCGTCCTTCGACGCCCTGATGCGCCCCTACGACCGGCGCGCCGAATGCATCAACCACGGCGAGGGATCCGCGACCATCGTCATGGAGAGCAGGGAACACGCCTTCCGCCGGGACGCCCGCCCCTACGGACAAGTCCTCTCCCAGGCAACCACCCGCGACGGCCTGGCCAACCCCCTGGCCAGCGACGAAAGCGGAAAAGCACTGGTCTCCGCGGTACGGCGATGCCTCGGCGACACCTGGGAGATCACCCAGGTTCCCTACCTCCACGGCGGCAGCGACGGCAACGTCGTCGTCACGGCATTCGAGGCCAACGCCGTCAAGGAACTGTACGGTCCCGCCGCGAGCGACCTGCTCATGACTTCGCAGGAAGGCTGCTTCGGCCACAACGGCGCCCCGGCCGGCTGTCTCGGCGTGGCCCTGACCCTGCTCATGATGAACCACGGCCAGGTGTGCCCCACCGCCAACTGCGAACAGCCGGCACCACAGCTGCCCTTCGACCCGGTCCCGGGAACAGCACCCCGCCGCCTCGACTTCGACTACGCCTTCAGCTTCAACTACCAGGTCGGGGGCGTGAAAAGCGCGATCCTGCTGGGAAGCCCCGACGTCTGAACCGCTGTTCCCCACCCCTCCTCGTCCTCAGACAGCCCCCGTCGGCGGGCCCCCACCCCCGCCTCCTCCGCCCTTCACGGACCTCCGCCCCTCCGCCCCCGGCTCGGACAGAGATCCCGGCCCGGACTCCCTCCGGCCCGGACACCCCCCCCACGCACGCACCGGTGCGCCCCGTTCCCCCTGCCCCGTTCCCCCTGCCCCGTTCCCCCCGCCCCTCCGCCCCCGCCCCTCCGCCCCCGCCCCTCCGCCCCCGGCCCGGACCGCCCTCCGCCCTCCGCCTTCCGCCCTCCGGCTCGGACAGAGATCCCGGCCCGGACTCCCTCCGGCCCGGACACCCCCCACCCGCCCGCACGCACCGGTGCGCCCCGTTCCCCCACCGCGCGGCACACCTCCCTCGCCCCGAGCCGCACACCCCGCCCCCACGTTCCCCGTGAACGACAAGGAGACCCCCGTGGCCCACCGCAGGCACCCCCATCGCCCAGCGAACCCGCCCATCGCCGTCATCGGCATGGGCTGCCGACTCCCCGGGGACGCCGACTCCCCGGCCGCCCTGTGGCGCCTGCTGGTCAAAGGCCGCGAAGCGGTGAGCGCTCCACCCCCCGGCCGCGAGATGACCACCCCCCAGACCGGCCCCCCCACCCACACCCAGCCCGCTTTCCACCGAGGCGGTTACCTGAAGGACGTCTCACGGTTCGACGCGGACTTCTTCGGAGTCTCCGGACGCGAGGCCGACGTACTCGATCCCCAGCACCGGCTGCTGCTGGAAGTGGCCTGGGAGGCCCTGGAACACGCCGGGCTGCCCCCCGAGCAGCTCGCCGGCTCCCCGACAGGCGTCTTCACGGGACTGAGCTACAACGACTACATGGACCAGCTGGCCGGCCGACCCCAGGAACTCGAAGGCTCCATCCTGACAAACGGCCACTGCGTCGCCGCCGGCCGCCTCTCCTACCTCCTGGGCCTGCACGGCCCCAGCCTCGCCCTCGACACCGCATGCTCCTCCTCCCTGGTCGCCTTCCACCTGGCCTGCGAGTCACTGCACCGCGAGGACTGCGACCTCGCCCTGGCCGCCGGCGTCACTCTCATGCTCGCCCCACGCATCACCCGCTCCTTCGCCAGGATGGGCATGCTCTCCCCGACCGGGCACTGCCACACCTTCGACGCCGCCGCGGACGGATTCGTCCGCGGCGAGGGCTGCGGCGTCGTCGTCCTCAAACGCCTGGCCGACGCCCGCAGGGACGGCGACCGCATCCTCGCCGTCGTCCGCGCAACCGCCGTGAACCAGGACGGCCGCTCCGACGGCCTCGCCGCCCCCTCCCTCACCGCCCAGCAGGCCCTCTACCGCACAGCACTCGACCGGGCCGGTGTCGACCCCGCCCGCATCTCACTGATCGAGGCCCACGGCACCGGCACCCCCCTCGGAGACCCCGTCGAATTCGCCAGCCTGGCCGCCGTGTACGGCAACGGCCTCTCCCCGTGCGCCCTGGGCTCGGTCAAGACCGTCCTCGGCCACCTGGAACCCGCCGCAGGCATCACCGGACTGATCAAGACCGTGCTGTGCCTCCAGCACGCAACCATCCCGCCCAACCTCCACTTCACCCGATGGAACCCGGCCATCGCCGCAGACACCACCCGCTTCTTCGTCCCGGTCGAATGCACCCCGTGGCCCGGCAACCAGCCAGTCAGACTGGCCGCAGTCTCCTCGTTCGGCTTCTCCGGCACCAACGCCCACGTCATCCTGCAGCAACCCCCCACCCCCCGCCGCCGCACCAGCCTGCCCGCCCCCCGCAAACCCCAACCCTCCCCGCCCGAGGTGATCCTGGTCGCCGCCGGCTCCCACCAGGCCCTGCCGGCCGCCGCCCGCCGCCTGGCCCACTGGCTGGACCACGACGGCGCCAACACCCCACTGCGCGACACCGCCCACACCCTGGCCCTGCGCCGCAGCCCCGGCCGAGGACGCCTCGCCGTCCTCGCCCGTTCCCGCACCGACACGCTCCACGCACTCCGACGGTTCGCCGACGGCCTGCCCCACCCCGCCCTCATCCCGGGCACCACCGACGTCACCGCCCCCCGCCGGCCCGTATGGGTCTTCTCCGGCCAGGGCTCCCAATGGCCCGGCATGGGCCGCGAACTCCTCGCCCACGACAAGGCCTTCGCCAAAGCCCTGACCCGCGTGGACGCCCTCATCCGCAACGAGGCAGGCTTCTCCGTCCTGGAACTGATCCGGGCCGGCGAACCCGTCACAGGATGCCCGAAGGTCCAGCCCACCCTCTTCGCCCTGCAGATCGCCCTCGCCGCGACATGGCAGGCACACGGCGTCCAGCCCGCCGCCGTCATCGGCCACTCCATGGGAGAAGCCGCAGCCGCAGTCGTGGCCGGAGCCCTCACCCTCGCCGACGGCGTCCGCGTCATCTGCCGCCGCTCGGCACTCCTGGAACGCATCGCCGGCACAGGAGCGATGGCCAGCATCGGCCTGGCCCGGACCACCACGGAAACCACCCTCGCCGACGCCGGAGCCGACGCCGTCTCCGTCGCAGTCCTGGCCGCACCCGACACCACCGTCATCTCCGGAGACCCCGACCAGATCACCCGCCTGACCCGCCAATGGGACCAACTCGGCATCCCCGCCACCCCCATCGCCGTCGACGTCGCCTCCCACAGCCCCCACGTCGACCCCCTCCTGCCCGACCTGCACCAGGCACTCTCCAACCTCACCCCCCGCCCACCCCGCATCCCCTTCTACTCCACCGTGACCGAAGACCCCCGCCACACCCCCCTCCTCGACGCCGCCTACTGGTGCGACAACCTGCGCCGCCCCGTCCGCTTCCACCCCGCCGTCACCGCCGCCGCCCAGGACCGCCACCAGACCTACATCGAGATCTCACCCCACCCCGTCATCACCCAACCCCTCACCGACAGCCTGACCCCACTGGCCCCCCACGCCCTGGTCCTGCCCACCCTGCGCCGCGCCCAGGACGAACCCACCACCTTCCTGACCCAGCTGGCCACCCTCCACTGCAACGGCGGCACCGTCGACTGGACCCCCCTGTACGGCGACGGCGACCTGGCGGACACCCCCACCATCACCTTCGACCGCACCCCCCACTGGGCCGCCGGCCCGCCCGCACCGGACCCCACCGACACCCTGCCCGGCCGCCACACCGAAACCCCCGGCGACCAAACCCGCCACACCTGGAGCACCACCGCCCCCGCCCTCCACCTGCCCTGGCTCAACGACCACCACGTCCACGGCACCCCCGTCCTGCCCGGCGCCGCCTTCTGCGCCCTCCTCCACACCACAGCCCACACCGCACTCACCGGCGCACCCCCAGACATCACCCTCACCGACATCACCTTCCAGGACCTCCTGCGCCTGGACGACGACACCCAGATGAGCACCACCGTCACACCCACCCCCACCGGCGAGCAGGCCGCCTGCGAGGTCCACTCCCGAAACCCCGACGGCTCCTGGCAACTGCACGCCACAGCCACCGCCCACCGCGGCCCCGCACCCCACCCCACCCCACCCCCACCCGCTCCCGGCCTCAGCAACAGACACCCCGTCCCCCTCGACCCCGCCAGGCTCTACGCCACCCTGCGCGCCTGCGGCCTCGAACACGGCCCCGCCTTCACCGGCATCACCACCCTGCACACGACGAGCCGCCGGGACAGCTTCTGGGCCGACATCCAGCTACCGCCCCCCGCCCGCACCCCCGAACCCGCCCTCAGCATCCACCCCGTCCTCCTCGACCTGTGCCTCCAACTCCTGGTAGCGGCAATCGACTTCGAGAGCACCCCCGCACCGATCCTGCCGCTCCAGGTCCGCACCCTGCGAATCCTCGGCGACCCCGCCCAGGCCGCCCACGCCCACGCACAGGTCACCGAGAACAACGGCACGACACTTGCCGGAGACGTCCGCCTCCTGAACGCCCAGGGCCGGCCCGTACTCGCCCTCGACGGCGTGCGCTTCACCCGCAGCGAACCCGCCCAGGACAACACCGTCGACCAGTGGTTCCTGCAACACGGCTGGCACCGGGCACCCTCCCCCCGCCCCACAACAACCCCACCCGGAAACTGGCTCATCCTGGACGAGGGCGACGGCCAGGGCGAACACCTGGCCGCACTCCTGCACACCGCCGGAGCCCAAACACAAGTACGGCAATATCCCGCAAACACGGAAGAACTAGCCCCTCTGGCCGCCGCCTTCGGCCAGCACCTGACCACCCCGACAAACCCCTGGCGCGCCGTAGTCCTGCTCTTCCGCGCACCGACCACCCCCCACCCACACCCCACCCAAGACGCACAGCAACGAGCCCGCCAACTACTCGCCTTCGCCCAGGCCGCCGACCAACACAGCGGACCCTGGCGCCTGTACGCCGTCACCCGCCACGCCTACGCCGTCACCCAAGACGAGACCGGCCACCCCGCCCACAGCACCGTACGCGGCGTCGCACGCGTCATGGCCGTCGAACAGCCCCACCTGCGACCCACCCTCATCGACACCGACCCCGGCAAGAACGGGCTCCAAGCCCTTGCCACCGAACTCCTCGCCGACGCACCCGAAGACGAAGTCGCACTACGCGGCAACACCCGACACATCGCCCGCATCGACCGAGCCCCCCTCACCCCCACCGAACGCACCACCTGCACCACCCGAACCGTCCGATTCGGACAGGACGGATTCCGCCTGCGCGCCGGACAACTCGGCAACCTCGACAGCCTCGAACTGGCCGCAACCGGCCGCCGCCACCCCGACGAAGGCGAAGTCGAAGTACGCATCAACGCCACCGGCCTCAACTTCCGCGACATCCTGACCACCCTCGGCATGCTCGGCTCCGAACCCACCACCCCCTACCGCATCGGCTTCGAATGCGCAGGCGAAATCAGCGCCGTAGGCCCCGGCGTCCACCACCTCCGCCCCAAAGACCCCGTACTCGCCATCCAGCTCGAAGGCGGCACCTTCGGCTCCTTCATCACCCTCCCCGCCACAGCCGTCACCCCCCTGCCCCCCACCCTGACACCCACCACCGCAGCAGGACTGCCCACAGCCTTCCTCACCGCCTGGTACGCCCTGCGACACCTCGCCCAACTCGCCCCGGGCGAACGAGTACTGATCCACTCCGCCACCGGAGGCACCGGCCTGGCCGCCATCGCCGTCGCCCGCCTCCTGGGCGCAGACATCCTGGCCACAGCCGGCAGCGAAGAAAAACGAAACCACCTGCGCGCCATGGGCATCCGCTGCGTCATGGACTCACGCACCCTGGACTTCGCCAAACAGACCCGCCAAGCCACCGACGGCCAGGGAGTCGACGTCGTCCTCAACTCCCTGACCGGCCCCGCCGTCCGAGCCGGCCTCGAAACCCTGCGCCCCTTCGGCAGATTCATCGAACTCGGCGTACGCGACATCCTGGCCGACGCCCCCCTCAGGCTCGCCCCCCTGCGCCACAACATCACTTTCAGCACCGTCGACCTCATCGAACTGCAACAGCAGCGCCCAAAGCTGTTCGCCACAGTCTTCCGCGAGACCATGGACCATATCGCCGCCCAGCGACTCAAACCGCTCCTGTGCACCGAATACCCGCTCGACCGAGCAGCGGACGCCTTCCACCTGATGGCCCGCGCCGGCCACACCGGCAAGATCGTCCTGACCGTCCCCGACCGGGGAGAAACCACAGCCGTCCTGCCCGACGGACCACCCGTCGTCCGCACCGACGGCGCCTACATCATCACCGGCGGCCTGGGAGGCCTGGGAATGGCCACCGCCCGCTGGCTCGCCGAACAGGGAGCCACCCGCATCATCCTCAACAGCCGCCGATGCCCCTCGCTCGAAACCGCACAAGCCATCAACGAACTCGCCTCCAGCACCACCGTCATCCTCGGCGACATCTCCCGCCCCGAGACCGCCCAGCGGCTGGTCACCGCCGCCACCAGCTCAGGCGTGCCCCTGCGCGGAATCGTGCACTGCGCCATGGTCCTCGACGACGCCGCACTGGCCACCGTCCGAGACCACCAGCTCAAACGGGTATGGGACCCCAAAGTCACCGGCGCCTGGAACCTCCACCAGGCCACCGCCACCCACTCACTGGACTGGTTCGTCCTGTACTCCTCGATGAGCTCCCTCCTGGGCAACGCCGGACAAGGAACATACGCAGCAGCCAACGCCTGGCTCGACGCCTTCGCCACCTGGCGCACCCGCAACGGCCAGCCCACCCTGGCCGTCGACTGGGGCCCCTGGGGCGAAACAGGACAGGCCGTCGACTTCGCCGAACGCGGCTACGAAACGATCCCCACCCGCAAAGGACTGGAAGCCCTGCACGCACTCCTCGCCCACCAGCGGGTCCAGACAGCCGTCATCCCCGGCCCGGCCCAGACCTGGATCCCCAGTACCGCCGCGCACTCCAGCCTCTTCGAACACCTTGCCCCCGCCCCAACCGAAGCCACCACGGACAAGAGCAACACCCCCCAACACCCCCAGGACAACATCCGGTCCCGGCTCGAAGCCCTGCCCGCCGGGATCGCCCGCCAGACCGCCCTGGAGAGCTACCTGACCGACCACATCCGCACCATCCTGCGCACCGGCAGCAGCACCCTCGACCCACACACCCCCCTCAAGTCCCTCGGCTTCGACTCGCTCCTCGCCACAGAACTACGCATCCGCCTCGACACCGACCTCAACATCCGCCTGGCCGGCAACTTCATCTGGCAACACCCCACCATCACCTCCCTCGCCACAGCCCTGGCCATCCACATGGGCCTGGCCTCCCAGGACGAACCACCCCTTTCCGGTACCAGCTTGTAGTGCTCGGCCAGACCGATGCGAGGCCTGGCAAGCAGCGGCAATAGGCGCAAGCAGCGCGCAACGCCGAAGGCACCACCCACGCCCTCTCCCCGGCCCAAGGCACCACCGACCCCCTCTCTCAGCCCGGAAGCCCGTCACACCGCGTGCGGGACGGGCAAGACCCTGATCGCACCGCGTATCACCGAGGCATTGGACAGCCCACATCTCCTGGCCGCGGTGCCGTCCCCGAACTTTTGATCCACCAGCGGGCGGCCCCGGCCCGCGCGGAGGAGCACCGCGAGGCACTGATGGCGGCCTCCTCCTCCAACGCCCACAAGAATCCGCTGCTCGCCGGCGCGGGGGAGTACCCGGCCTGCTGGCCGGCCCAGCACAAGAAGGCGGCCGTGTTCGTCACGCTCGACCCCCTTCCGAGGACCGAGGAAGCCCAGCCCTCCGCCTCCACCGCCCCCTCCTCGACCTCCTGGCCGTGGACGAGGCGCACCGCACCGCGGGCAGCTGGGACCAGCAGCAAACGATGATCCACGACAACCGGCGTGTCCCGGCCGACAGACGCCTCTACCTGACAGCGACACCGTACGAGTGGGAGGCACCGCGTCTGACCGAGGCCCCGACACACGCCCGCAGCCCAAGCGCACCCCGACCACCGTACCCGCCTGGGAGCCCCCGTCCCTCATCGCCTCAACGGATGACGCGAAGGTCTTCGGGGAGCGCCTGCACACCTACTCCCACGCGGACGCGATCAAGGACGGCACCCTGGCGGACCACCAGCTACTCATTCCCACGACCACCGACACCGACCTGCGCACTGTCCTGACCAACCAGCATGACGCACACACAGGGTTCGCCCCGACAGCCCGGTGTACGAGTGCGTTACACCTGGCCATCCCCAAGGCCATGACCGGCAGTGCTCACCAACACCCAAGTCCTCAGCGAAGGCGTGGACTTGCCAGCCGTAGAGCCGCGGTCTTCGCCGACCGCACAGCGAGCGTCCGCCGCGTCGTCCAGGCCATTGCTGCCCGAGCCCCGCGCAAGAACACCGCACACCGCCCGGACCACGATACCCACCGCCTGCTCGCGCGCTGCTTCCGCTTCGACTTCACCCACGACCCCGACCGCAACACCCAACTCACTGCTCTCGACCCCAACTGAACACTCCCTCACGGCCCGGACTGGCACCCCAAATCCCCCCTGCTGCACCGCCACATCACGCCGCGACACGGTGATCGACAGCGTGAAGGCCGGCAGCTGGCTACACCGGCAGTTCACCACCTGGCACGAACTCAACTCCGGCCAACGCGACCTTCTCACCAGCCTCGACCTGACCGCCGATCAAGTCACACTGAGACAAAACACCGAGAACTCGCGTCACATCCGATACCAGGAAACGCCGTTCCTTCGAGCAGACAGCGCTGCCGCTGCGCGCCTTCGTGGAGCGGCACGGACGCCCACCCCGGGCCAGGGAATGGATCGAGGCCGACGGCGAACACGTCATGATCGGCCCGTGGCTGCGCAAGACCCGCACCAAACAGAAAACAGATCAACTACTAGAAGACCAAGACAAGTTGATGGAAGGGAACCTCCGAAAGGACCGGTCCGGAACCACCCCCGACGTTCCCGAAGAGGGACCCACAGACATCTCGAAAGTTCCATAGTTTTTCTGCTTCCATAAAACAAGCCAGTCTCTACCAAAACCGACCACGAGTCAGAAGCAAGGAGATGCCCCATCAAGCAGCCAGCCACAGGGCCGCGCGGAGCGCGGCCCGTCGCCCTGATCGCGGAGCGAACAGGGCGAGAGTCCAACGGAGTTGGACTCCAGGGCCACGGAGTGGCCCGAATCTCCGGGACGAAGTCCCGAAAACAACGCACGGAGTGCGTTGTTTTCTTCCGTCGCGTAGCGACGGCGCGTCGTGTTCGCGGAGCGAACCGCGCGAGATCGGCAGAGCACACCACTGTACACCCGTCACACTTACGGCCAACT
>NZ_JBSFFY010000036.1:0-83653 GCF_053596315.1 Streptomyces sp. NPDC001732 | reverse complement strand
CCGGTCAGGTCCGCGATCAGCCGCTCGGCGACGGCGACCTTGTGATCGACGGTGCGGGCCTGGCCCTCCTCGTCGATCGTCAGCGCGATCAGCGCCGCGCCGTGCTCCGCGGCCAAAGCCGCCACCTTGGCGAACCGGGACTCCGGGCCGTCCCCGTCCTCGTAGTTCACCGAGTTCAAAACCGCGCGCCCGCCCAGCTTCTCCAGCCCGGCCCGCAGCACCGGCACCTCGGTCGAGTCCAGCACCACCGGCAGCGTGGAGGCCGTCGCGAAACGCCCCGCCAGCTCCTCCATGTCCGCCACCCCGTCCCGGCCCACATAATCGACACACAGGTCGAGCATGTGCGCACCCTCACGGATCTGGTCGCGGGCCATCTCCACACAGTCGTCCCACCGGGCCTCCAGCATCGCCTCCCGGAACTTCTTCGACCCGTTGGCGTTGGTCCGCTCACCGATCGCCAGATACGAGGTGTCCTGCCGAAACGGCACCGTCTGGTACAACGACGCCGCACCCGGCTCCGGCCGCGGATCACGCACCACCGGCCGCGCCCCTTGCACCCGCTCCACCAGCCGGCGCAGATGCTCCGGCGTCGTCCCGCAGCACCCGCCCACCAGCGACAGCCCGTACTCCCGCACGAACGTCTCCTGCGCATCGGCCAGACCCTCCGGCCCCAGCGGGAAATGCGCACCGTCCTTCGTCAGCACCGGCAGCCCCGCATTGGGCATGCACAGCAGCGGGATACGGGAATGGCGCGCCAGATACCGCAGGTGCTCGCTCATCTCGGCCGGCCCCGTCGAGCAGTTCAGCCCGATCATGTCGATGCCCAGCGGCTCCAGCGCGGTCAGCGCCGCACCGATCTCCGAGCCCAGCAGCATCGTCCCGGTCGTCTCGAACGCCAGCGAGCACAGCACCAGCAGATCACTGCCCGCCGCCTCCATCGCACGCCGCGCGCCCAGCACCGCCGCCTTGGTCTGCAGCAGGTCCTGCGTCGTCTCGATGATCAGCGCGTCCGCACCGCCGGCGATCAGCCCCTCGGCGTTCTGCTGGAAACCCTCCCGCAGCCCCGCATACGAGGTGTGCCCCAGCGTCGGCAGCTTCGTGCCCGGCCCCATCGACCCCAGCACCCACCGCTGCCGTCCCGTCGAGACGGTGAACTCATCGGCCACCCCACGCGCGATCCGCGCCCCCGCCTCGGACAGCTCGAAGATCCGCCCGGCAATGTCATACTCCCCCAAAGCAGAGGAATTCGCCCCGAACGTGTTCGTCTCGACACAGTCCACACCCGCCGCGAAATACTCCTCATGCACCGACCGCACGATGTCCGGCCGCGTCACATTCAGCACCTCGTTACAACCCTCGAGGTCCTGGAAGTCCTCCAGCGTCGGATCCTGCGCCTGGAGCATGGTGCCCATCGCACCATCCGCCACCACCACCCGGGTGGCAAGCGCCTCACGCAACGCTTCGGCTCGGTTCCTGCTGTCGGCGGAAGGGGTCGGCAACGAGGCCATGGATGTACTCCCTGGGATGCGACGGCTGTCGGCTTTGCGTCTTCGGTGGAAGGCGCACCAGGCCAGCCTAGCCCGGTGACGGCCGGGGTCGTCACTCCGTCCCACGGAACGGACGGCATGCTGTGCGGGGCGATGCCCGGATCGGAGTGGCGCCGCGGTTTTCCTCCGCGATCGAGCATGGGTCGGCATCGACCGATAGTGTTCAGCATTGTCGAACCGAGGTGGAGGAGTACGGCGCGATGGCCAAGAACATCCAGTCGCTGGAGCGGGCGGCGGCGATGCTGCGCCTGCTGGCAGGCGGCGAGCGTCGGCTGGGGCTGTCCGACATCGCCTCTTCGCTGGGCCTGGCCAAGGGCACCGCGCACGGCATCCTGCGCACGCTCCAGCACGAGGGCTTCGTCGAGCAGGACCCGGCGTCCGGCCGCTACCAGTTGGGGGCCGAGCTGCTGCGACTGGGCAACAGCTATCTGGACGTCCACGAGCTGCGGGCCCGCGCCCTCGTCTGGACGGACGACCTGGCCCGCTCCAGCGGCGAGAGCGCCCACCTGGGCGTGCTGCACCAGCAGGGCGTCCTCGTCGTCCACCACGTCTTCCGCCCCGACGACAGCCGACAGGTCCTGGAGGTCGGGGCCATGCAGCCGCTGCACTCCACGGCCCTGGGCAAGGTGCTCTCGGCCTACGACCCGGTGGCGCACACCGAGGCCCTGGAATCCGAGCGGCAGTCCTTCACCCCGCACACCGTCACCGATCCGGAGGAGTTCGAGGCGATGCTCGACCTGATCCGGGCGCGGGGCTGGGCGGCCGACGTGGAGGAGACCTGGGAGGGCGTGGCCGCGGTGGCCGCCCCGATCCACGACCGGCGGCGGATGCCGGTCGGCGCGGTGGCCGTGACCGGTGCGGTGGAGCGGGTCTGCGCGAACGGGGAGCTGCGCCCCGAGCTGATCGCCGCGGTGCGCGACTGCGCCCGTGCGGTCTCCAGGGACCTGGGCGCCGGACGCTTCTGAGCCCGGCCGCCGCACGCCCCCGGTAACGATCGAGTTATAGGCCACACAACCCTTGACGCCCGATTCACCTGGGGGAAGCATTGCCGTTCACCGGTCGGCATTGTCGAACAGCTAACGGAAATAGGCGTTATGGTGTGACAGCGCCAAGGGCCGGAAAACGCCCTCCCACGAGGGCGCGGACCACCGGAGGGACCCGGGGTTCGGCTTCCCTGGACGAAGGACAAAGGAGTCGCGGGTGTCCAGCTCCGACATCTTCATCGGCGAGACCATAGGTACCGCCGTGCTCATCCTGCTCGGCGGTGGTGTCTGTGCCGCCGTCACTCTCAAGCACTCCAAGGCCCGGAACGCCGGCTGGCTGGCCATCACCTTCGGGTGGGGCTTCGCGGTACTGACCGGCGCGTACCTGGCCGGCGGCGTTTCCGGCGCACATCTCAATCCGGCGGTCACCATCGGCCTCGCCATCAAGGGCGGCACCGAGTGGAGCGACGTACCGCTGTACCTCGTCTCCCAGCTGTTCGGCGCGATGATCGGCGCGGTGCTGGTCTGGGCGACGTACTACGGGCAGTTCCGGGCGCACCTCACGGATCCGGAGATCGTGGGCACCCGTACGGGTGAGGACGGCATGGTCGACCAGGGGGCCGCCCCGGCCGCGGGCCCGGTCCTGGGCATCTTCTCCACCGGTCCCGAGATCCGAAACGCCGTGCAGAACGTGGTCACCGAGATCATCGCCACCGTCGTACTGGTCCTGGCGATCCTCACCCAGGGCCTCAACAATGACGGCAACGGCCTCGGCACGCTCGGCGCCCTGATCACCTCGCTGCTCGTCGTGGGCATCGGCCTCTCGCTCGGCGGCCCGACGGGGTACGCGATCAACCCGGTCCGCGACCTCGGCCCGCGTATCGTGCACGCGCTGCTGCCGCTGCCGAACAAGGGCGGTTCCGACTGGGGCTACGCCTGGGTCCCGATCGTCGGACCGCTGATCGGCGGCGCGATCGCGGGCGGGCTCTACAACGTCGCCTTCGCCTGAACCACGGCGCCGAGAGCCGTCCCCCAAGACCACACAGACTTCCGGGAGCACACCGTGACCGACGCACACACCACCGGCCCGTTCATCGCGGCCATCGACCAGGGCACCACCTCCAGCCGCTGCATCGTCTTCGACAAGGACGGCCGGATCGTCTCCGTCGACCAGAAGGAGCACGAACAGATCTTCCCCAAGCCGGGCTGGGTCGAGCACGACGCGACCGAGATCTGGGAGAACGTCCAGGAGGTCGTGGCCGGTGCCATCGTCAAGGCGGGCATCACGGCCGCCGACGTGAAGGCGATCGGCATCACCAACCAGCGCGAGACCACGCTGCTCTGGGACAAGAACACCGGTGAGCCGGTCCACAACGCCCTCGTCTGGCAGGACACCCGGACCGACGCCCTCTGCAAAGAGCTCGGCCGCAACGTCGGCCAGGACCGGTTCCGCCGCGAGACCGGCCTGCCGCTCGCCTCGTACTTCGCCGGCCCGAAGGTCCGCTGGCTGCTCGACAACGTCGAGGGGCTGCGCGAGCGCGCCGAGCGCGGCGAGATCCTCTTCGGCACCATGGACTCCTGGGTCATCTGGAACCTGACCGGCGGCACCGACGGCGGCGTCCACGTCACCGACGTCACCAACGCCTCGCGCACGCTCCTGATGAACCTGCACGAGATGAAGTGGGACGAGCGGATCCTCCACTCGATGGACATCCCGGCCGCGGTGCTCCCCGAGATCCGTTCCTCCTCCGAGGTGTACGGGAACGCCAAGGGCGGTGTGCTCGACGGGGTCCCCGTGGCGTCCGCGCTCGGCGACCAGCAGGCGGCGCTCTTCGGCCAGACCTGCTTCTCCGAGGGCGAGGCCAAGTCCACGTACGGCACCGGCACCTTCATGCTGATGAACACCGGTGAGAAGCCCGTCAACTCGTACAACGGGCTGCTGACGACCGTCGGGTACCGGATCGGCGACCAGAAGCCGGTCTACGCCCTGGAGGGCTCCATCGCCGTCACCGGCTCGCTGGTGCAGTGGATGCGCGACCAGATGGGGCTGATCAACTCCGCGGCCGAGATCGAGACCCTGGCCTCCTCGGTCGAGGACAACGGCGGCGCGTACTTCGTGCCCGCCTTCTCCGGCCTGTTCGCCCCCTACTGGCGCTCCGACGCCCGCGGTGTCATCGCCGGTCTGACGAGGTACGTCACCAAGGCGCACATCGCCCGTGCCGTCCTGGAGGCCACCGCCTGGCAGACCCGTGAGATCACCGACGCCATGACGAAGGACTCCGGCGTCGAACTGGCCGCCCTGAAGGTCGACGGCGGCATGACCTCCAACAACCTGCTGATGCAGACGCTCGCCGACTTCCTGGACGCGCCCGTGGTGCGGCCCATGGTGGCCGAGACGACCTGCCTCGGCGCCGCCTACGCCGCCGGTCTCGCCGTCGGCTTCTGGCCGGACACCGACGCGCTGCGCGCCAACTGGCGCCGGGCCGCCGAGTGGACCCCCCGCATGGACGCGGACACCCGCGCCCGCGAGTACAAGAACTGGCTCAAGGCCGTCGAGCGGACCATGGGCTGGCTCGAAGACGAGGAGTAATCACCATGACCACCCTGCAGAGCGTCCCGTCCCTCGGGACCCACCCGGCCTCCGGCTCCCTCCCGAGCCGCGCCGAGACCCGGGAGCAGCTGTCCAGGGCTGCGTACGACCTCCTGGTGATCGGTGGCGGCATCCTGGGCATCTCCACCGCCTGGCACGCCGCGCAGTCCGGGCTGCGGGTGGCTCTGGTGGACGCCGGCGACTTCGCCGGCGCCACCTCCTCCGCCTCCTCCAAGCTGCTCCACGGCGGTCTGCGCTATCTGCAGACCGGTGCCGTGAAGCTGGTGGCGGAGAACCACTTCGAGCGCCGTGCGGTGTCCCGTCAGGTGGCTCCGCACCTGGCCAATCCGCTCACCTTCTACCTGCCGGTGTACAAGGGCGGCCCGCACGGCGCGGCCAAGCTCGGCGCGGGCGTGTTCGCCTACTCGGCGCTCTCCGCGTTCGGCGACGGGGTCGGCCACGTGATCGGCCCGGCGCGTGCCCGGCGCGACGTGCCGGAGCTGCGCACGGACAACCTGAAGGCCGTCGCGGTCTACGGCGACGACCAGATGAACGACGCCCGGATGGCGCTGATGACGGTGCGCGCGGCCGTCGAGGCGGGTGCGGTCGTCCTCAACCACGCGGCGGTGACCGGGCTGCGGTTCACCAGGGGGCGGGTGACCGGCGCCGAGCTGGAGGACCGTCTGGACGGCACGGAGTTCGGCGTCGATGCCCGGCTCGTGCTGAACGCCACCGGGCCGTGGGTGGACCACCTGCGGAAGATGGAGGACCCGGGCGCGGCGCCCTCCATACGCCTGTCCAAGGGTGCGCACCTCGTGCTGAAGCGCACCCGCCCCTGGAAGGCCGCGCTCGCCACCCCGATCGACAAGTACCGGATCACGTTCGCCCTGCCGTGGGAGGACATGCTGCTGCTCGGTACGACGGACGAGGCGTACGAGGGCGACCCGGCGGACCTCGCGGTCGACGAGAAGGACACCGCGCAGATCCTGGACGAGGCGGCGTTCTCCATCAGGGACCAGCAGCTGTCGCGCGACCTGATCACGTACTCCTTCGCCGGTCTGCGGGTGCTGCCCGGCGGTCCCGGCGACACGTCCAAGGCCAAGCGCGAGACGGTCGTGACGGAGGGCCGCGGCGGGATGCTGTCGGTCGCGGGCGGCAAGTGGACGACGTTCCGCCACATCGGCCGTACGGTGATGAACAAGCTGGCCGCGCTCCCCGGTCACCCCCTCGCGGACGACATGGAGCCGATCGCGCGCCTGCCGAAGAAGCTCCCGCTGCCCGGCATCGCCAACCCGAACGCGGTGGCGCACCGGCTGCTGGTCGACGGCGGTACGCCGGGTCCGCGGATGGCCGCCGACACCGCGCGGCACCTGGCCACGCACTACGGCTCGCTCGCCTTCGACATCGCCCGGCTGGCCAACGAGAACCCGGCGCTGGCCGAGCGCATCCACCCGGACGCGCCGGAGGTCTGGGCGCAGGTCGTCTACGCGCGCGACCACGAGTGGGCCGAGACGCCGGACGACGTGCTGCGCCGCCGGACGACCCTGACGATCCGGGGGCTGGACTCGGAGGATGTCCGGGGCAGGGTCCAAAAGGTGCTGGACGACAAGTAGGGCGGCCTGTCGGCTACGACTCGCCGTCCGAGTCCACGATCGAGCGCTCCAGCTTGCCGAGCAGGCGGGCGAGCTGGCGGCGCTCGGCCGGGGAGAGGCCGGACAGCATGCGGCGCTCGTTGTCGAGGTGGTCGGCGAAGACCGTGTCGACCTTGGCGAGGCCCTCGTCGGTGAGCCGGGAGTAGACGACGCGCCGGTCGTCGGCGTCGCGCTCGCGCACGATGAGGCCGTCCTTCTCCAGACGGTCCATGCGCAGGGTGACGCCGGCGGAGGAGACCAGTCCGGAGTCGGCGAGCTGGCCCGCGGTGAGGCGGTACGGCTTGCCGGCCCGGCGCAGCGCGGTGAGCACGTCGAACCCGGCGACGGACAGACCGTGCTGCTCAATCGACGCGTTGAGCCGGGTGTTGTAGCGCAGGAAGGAGCGGTGCAGCCGGGCGAGCACCTCCAGGGGCGCGGTGTCCAGCTCGGGCCGCTCGCGCGCCCAGTCCGCCACGACCTGTGTCACGGCGTCCTGCCGCGTCGCCTTCCGCTCGGCCATCCCCGTGTCCCGTCCCCTCGTCCGATTCCCGGGGCGCGAGATCGTACGCCCCTGAAAATTCTATCCCTCAACCAATGACTGCCCGGGAGGCGGGGAAGCGGCCGGCGCCGGGCCCCCGCACAGGGGCCCGGCGCCGTGGCACGACGTACCGCGGAAGCCGGGGCGGGTTTCGAAAGTCCCGCCCGGCCGGGAGCGTCTAGGCGTTCAGCTCCTCCAGGGTGCGGCCCTTGGTCTCGACCGCGAAGAGGGCGATCACCGCGCCGACGACCGCGACGCAGGCCAGCTGGGCGAAGACCAGGCCGAGGCCGCCGCCCGCGCCGAGGATCGCGCCGACGATGACGGGGCCGAGGATGACGCCGAGGCGGTTCCACACGCCACCGAAGGCGGCGCCCCGGGCGCGGTTCGCGGTCGGGTAGAGCTCGGGCGAGTAGAGGTACAGGCCCGCGTTGATCGCGTAGACGAAGAAGGTCGTGCAGGAGGCGAAGACGGCGACCTTGATTCCGGAGGTGGCGCCGGTCAGGGCCAGGACGCCGAGGGCGAGCGCGGTGCCGGAGAGTGCGGCGACCAGGGCGGGGCGGCGGCCGATCCGGTCGATGACCAGGGCGACCACGAAGGTGCCGAGCAGACCGGTGACGTTGCTCAGCAGGGTGTACTGGAGCGCGGTGGTCAGGTCGAGGCCGAAGCTCTTCGTGTAGAGCGAGGGCAGCCAGGTCGAGATGCCGTGGTTGACGTAGTACGCGACGAACCACAGGCCGGACAGGACGACCGTGCGGCGCAGATACCGCCCGGTGAACAGGTCGCGCAGGCGGCCGCGCCCGGTCTCCGCGACGGATTCGGCGGCGGGCTCGGGCAGCGGCGTGCCCGCGGCCTGCTCCACCTCGGCCTCGATGCGGGCGATGACCCGCTCGGCCTCGTCGACGCGGCCCTGCGAGAGCAGCCAGCGCGGGGACTCGGCGACGTGCCGGGGCAGCAGCGCGCCGATGACCACGGGCAGCGCGCCGAGCACGAACATCGCACGCCAGCCGAAGTTCGGCACGACCCAGACGGCGACCAGGCCGGCCGCCGCGAGACCCGCCGGGAAGATCATCTCGTAGAGCAGGACGAAGCGGCCGCGCTTGTCGCAGCGGGCGATCTCGTTGATGTACGTCGCGGCGACGGGGACCACGCCGCCGATGCCGAGGCCCTGGACGAAGCGGAAGAGCGAGAAGAGCTCGATGCCCGGGGCGAAGGCGACGGCGAGGCTGGCGGCGCCGGTGACGACGACGCCGAGGGCGACGGTGCGCACGCGCCCGATCCGGTCCCCCAGCCAGCCGGCCACGAGGGCGCCGAGCAGCATGCCGATGGAGGCCGAGGTCACCGCGAAGGTCGCCTGGCCGGTGCTCAGGTGCCAGTCCTTGATCAGCACGGGCAGGGCGGAGGCGGAGAGCAGCTGGTCGAAGGCCTCGAAGAACGTCACGGCGCCGATGAGACACCGGACCTTGACGTGCCAGCGGGAGTGCGGCAGCCGTTCCAGTCTGGCTGCGATCGAGCCGAGTCCCTGCTTGCCGGCCAAAGTCGTCATGGGAGGGGTCCTTCCGCGAACACGCGAACCGAGGAGTTGCGCCGACAGTAGGAGCCGTTACCTAAGCGGTCAATGGTTAGCTGCTAAAAGATTTCGTTGTCTCGCCATGTGGGCCCACCTGCAGGTTCTCCTACCAAACGGTAGGTCCGCCGGGCCAAGACGGGACCGCCGAAGGGTCTTGCGCAGAGATATTTAAGGGCTTAGATTTCTAGCACTTCAGCGATTCAGCCCCGCGCTCTCGCCCTCTGCTCCCCCCTGTTCTCCCCTGTTCCCCGTGCTCCTCGGAGGTCCGGCCGTGTCAGTCCACTCCACCGACATCCTCGTCGCGGGCCGGTGGCGTCGCGGTGCCGGCGCCCCCGTCGACACCGTCGACCCGGCCACCGGCAAAGTCGTCGCGACCGTCCACTCGGCCTCCGCCGAGGAGGTGGACGAGGCGGCCCGCGCAGCCGCCGAGGCCGTCGCCGACCCCGCCTGGCGCGACCTGCTCCCGCACCAGCGGGCCCGACTCCTGCACCGCATCGCCGAATTGACGGAGGAGGCGGCCGACGAGCTGGCCGCCACCCAGACCGCCGACACCGGCAAGACCCTGACGGAGACGAAGGCGCTCGCGCTCAGCGCGGCCGGCACGTTCCGCTACATGGCGGCCGTCCTGGAGACCGCCGAGGAGGCGATCACCCCGGCGCGCGGCCCGTACGTGACGATGAGCGTGCACGAACCGATCGGCGTGGTCGGCGCGATCAACCCGTGGAACTCGCCGGTGGCGAGCGACGCGCAGAAGATCGCCCCCGCGCTCGCCGCGGGCAACGCGGTGCTCCTGAAGCCCGCCGCCTGGACCCCGCTGGTCTCCCTGGAGCTGGGCCGGATCATCACCCGCGCCCTGGAGGAACTCGGCCTGCCCACCGCCCTGTTGTCGGTGCTTCCCGGTAGTGGCCGGGTGGTCGGCGACGCGGTCGTGCGGCATCCGCTGGTCGGCCGGATCGGCTTCACCGGCGGCACCGGGACCGGCCGCTCGATCGCGGGGATCGCCGCGCAGAAGCTCATCCCGGCCTCGCTCGAACTGGGCGGCAAGTCGCCGACGATCGTGCGCGCCGACGCGGATGTCGAACAGGCCCTGGCAGGAGTGATGTTCGGGATCTTCTCGTCCAGCGGGCAGTCCTGCATCGCCGGTTCGCGACTGTTCGTGGCCCGCGAGATCCACGACTCCTTCGTGACCGAACTCGTCGAGCGGGTGAGGAAGTTGCGGGTCGGCCCGGGGACGGACCCGGACACGCAGGTCGGCCCGCTCGTGCACCACGAGCACCGAGACTCGGTCGCCGCGTACGTGGACCTGGCCCGCTCGGAGGGCGCCGAGGTGCTGTGCGGCGGCTCCGCCCCCGAGGGCCCCGAGTACGCGGACGGCGCGTACTACCTGCCCACCGTCCTGACCGGCCTCGACAACTCCTCGCGCACCTGCCAGGAGGAGATCTTCGGACCGGTCCTGGTGGTGCTCCCCTACGACGACGAGGACGACCTGGTCCGCCAGGCAAACGCCTCGGTGTACGGCCTGGCCTGCGGGATCTGGACCCGTGACCACCGCGCCGCCTGGCGCCTGGCCCGCCGGATCGACGCCGGCACCGTCTGGATCAACACGTACAAGCAGTTCAGCGCCTCCACCCCGTTCAGCGGGATGAAGGACAGCGGGCTCGGTACGGAGAAGGGCCGCGACGCCATCCGTGCCTACCAGCGCCAGAAGTCCCTGTACTGGGGCACCTCCGAAGCCCCGCTGCCCTGGGCCAACTGACCGTTCCTCCGATGGAGTTCCGTATGTCCCACCCCCCGATCGCCCGGTTGCGCGCGCTGCGCTCGGTCGAGCTGCTCACCCCCTCCTTCGCGGAGGCCACCGACTTCTACGAGGACGCGTGGGGCCTGGAGGTCGTCGAGTCCGGGCACAGCGCGAGCTGGCTGCGCGGCACCGGCGAGGAGCACCACGCGCTGCAGCTGACCCGCTCCGGGCGCACCGGCCTCGGCCGGCTCGTGTTCGCGGTCGCCACGCCCGCCGAGATCGACGAGGCGGCCCGCCGCCTGGAGGCCCGCGGCATCGCCCCGGTCGCCGGTCCCGGACCGCTCGACCAGGTCGGCGGCGGCTACGGGCTGCGCTTCCACGACCACGAGGGCCGGCTCGTCGAGCTGTCCGCCGACACCTGGGCGGTCGCCCCGCGCGGCCGCGACGGCGCGGTCCCGGTCGGCGTCACGCACGCGGTCCTCAACACCCCGGACATCGACGCCGCCGTCGCCTTCTACTGCGACGTGCTCGGCCTGCGCGTGTCCGACTGGTCCGAGCACCAGATGGCGTTCCTGCGCTGCAACGCGGACCACCACTGCATCGCGTTCAACCGGGCCGAGTGGGTCTCCCTCAACCACGTGGCCTACGAGATGAGCTCGGTCGACCACTTCATGCGCGGGCTCGGCCGGCTGCGCCACCACGGGATCGTCCCGAAGTGGGGCCCGGGGCGGCACGGCCCCGGCAACAACACCTTCTCGTACTTCACCGACCCGACCGGGCTGGTGTGCGAGTACACGTCCGAGGTCGCGCAGGTCGTCGAGGACCGCTGGATCGCCAAGGTCTGGCGCCGGGTCCCCGAGCTGTCCGACCTGTGGGGGACGGCGGGCCCGCCGTCGAAGGAGATCCGCTGCCACATGGCCGGCGCGCCGGAAGGAGAGCACAAGTGAGCACGAGCCCGAAGACCCTGAAGGTCGGACTGGTCGGCTGGGGCGCGATCGGCCGCGTCGTCGGCACCGCCCTCGGCCGCGGCGAGGTCCGGGGCGCCGAGCTGACCTGCATCGTCGACAACCGCCCGCTGGGCGAGACCGCCCCCGCCGGGCAGGTCTCCTTCGAGGAGGCCATCGAGCGCTGCGACCTGATCGTGGAGGCGGCGGGCCAGGGCGTCGTACGGGAATGGGGCGAACGCGTCCTGACCAGCGGCACCGACCTGCTGATCGCCTCGACCGGGGCCCTCACCGACGACGAGCTGGCCGAGCGGCTGCTCGCCGCCGGGCCCGGCCGGGTGTCCTTCACGGGCGGCGCCGTCGGCGGCCTCGACCTGCTGCAGGCCGTGCGCTCCTTCGCCCCGCTGGACGAGGTGCGCCTCACCACGACGAAGCTGCCGTCCACCCTCGAACAGCCGTGGATGGACGAGGAGCTGCTCACCCGGATGCGGACGGCGACCGGCCCCGTCGAGGTCATGGCGGGCACCGCGCGCGACGTGCCGGTGAAGTTCCCCAAGTCGACGAACGTCGCGGCCTCGGTCGCCCTCGCCGTCGGCGACCCGGACGCCGTGCGGGTCCGGGTCGTCGCCGATCCGGGGGCCACGCTCACCCGGCACGTCGTCGAGGCGTCGGGCCCGCACGGCGAGTACCGCTTCGAGGTCGCGCACCGTCCGGACCCGGGCAACCCGGCCACCAGCCAGGTCGTGCCGTACGCGGTGCTGCGCTCGCTGGCCGCCCTGGCCGGCCGCTCGGGACAGATCCTGTGACCGCGCTGCACGTGGAGGAGGCCGGTGCGAGCGGCCCCCTGCTGCTGTGCCTGCACGGGATCGGCTCGTCGTCGGCGGCGTTCGCCCCGCAGCTCGAAGGGCTCGCGGAGCACGCCCGGGTCATCGCCTGGGACGCGCCCGGCTACGGCAGGTCCCCCGACCCGGAGGGCCCCCTCGACCTGGACGGGTTCGCGGACGCGGCGGCCGAGGTCGTCCGCGCGTACGGCTCCTCGGCGCACGTGCTCGGCGTCTCGTGGGGCGGCGTCATCGCCCTGCGGCTCGCCACGCGCCACCCGGACCTGGTGGCCTCGCTGATCGTCGCCGACTCCAGTGCCGGTTCCGGCACGGACGAGGCGAAGGCGGCGGCCATGCGGGCGCGCGCCACCGAGCTGGCCGAGGTCGGGCCGCGGGCCTTCGCCGCGCAGCGCGGGCCCCGGCTGGTCTCGGACCTGGCCGATGCCGCGCTCGTCGAGCGGGTCGTCGACACCATGGCCGACGCGATCCGGCTGCCCGGCTACGGGTACGCCGCCGCTTCCATGGCCGGCGCCGACCTGCGCGCCGAACTGGCCGCCGTCACCGCGCCGACGCTCGTCGTGTGCGGCGACCGCGACACGGTCACCGGGGTCGAGGCCTCCCAGGTCCTCGCCGGGGGCCTGCACAAGACCGCCTACGTGATCGTCAAGGACGCCGGTCACCTGGCGAACCAGGAACAGCCCGAGCGGTTCAACGCCTGGGTCCTGTCCCACTTGCACATCGTCACCCGCTAGAGCTGTTCATCGAAAGGCGCACATCATGCCTCTGACCACCACCGAGTACGACAACGGCGGCGACCTCGGCAAGTACACCGACTCGCTGATCGCCACCAAGGAATCGCGCGTCGCCGACTTCGACACCCTCTCCTTCCAGGAGAAGGCCGGCCCGCAGTACCGCCGCGGCCAGATCCGCTACGTGGGCTCCGGCGCGACCGGCAACCACGAGGGCGACTCCCGCATCATCCCGTCGGGCGGCTTCACGTTCTCCAACATGCTGCTGCCCCCGGGCGCCGAGGGCCCGGCCCACACCCACCACGACGTGGAGGAGGCGTTCTTCGTCCTGGAGGGCCGGGTCAAGGTGGGCATCCACCGCGGCCCCGACGAGGTCGAGTACCGCACCCTCGGCTACCGCGACATGATCGTGGTGCCGGCCGGCGTGACCCGCTCGCTGAAGAACGAGGGCGACACCGACGCCCTGTTCTGTGTCGTCATCGGCACGCAGAAGCCGCAGGTCCCGTCGTACCCCGAGTACTCGCCGATGCACGGCGTCACCCGTGACTGAGCAGTCGCCCGCAGGCGTCCGCACGGTCGTCGTGACCGGGGCGGGCCGTGGCCTGGGACTGGCCACGGCCCGCCGGGCCGGCACGGACGGCTTCCGGGTCGTCGTCGCCGAGCTCGACGCCGACCGCGGCGCCCGCGCCGCCCAGGAGCTGCGCGCCGAGGGGCTCGACGCCCACTTCGTGCGGTGCGACGTGGCGGACCCGGCGTCGGTCACGGAACTCGCCGACTTCGTACGGGAGCTGTCCGGCGAGCTGTACGGGCTCGTGAACAACGCGGCGCTCGCCAACGGCGTGGGCGGCAAGGAGTTCCAGGACATCGACATCGAGGTCTGGGACCGCCTGATGACGGTGAACGCGCGCGGCCCCTGGCTGGTCGCCAAGGCGCTGCACCCGCTGTTCGGCCCGACCGGACGCATCGTGAACATCGCCTCGGACGCGGCCCTCTACGGCTCCCCGCGCCTCGCGCACTACATCGCCTCGAAGGGCGCGGTCATCGCCCTGACCCGGGCCATGGCGCGCGAGCTGGGCGAGCGGGGCATCACGGTGAACGCGCTCGCACCCGGTCTGACCGAGGGCGAGGCCACGACGGCCGTCCCGGCCGAGCGGCACGACCTGTACCGGGCGAACCGGGCCATCGAGCGCCCGCAGCAGCCCGGCGACCTGATCGGGCTCGCCTCCTTCCTCCTCTCCGAGGAGTCCCGCTACCTGACCGGACAGGTGATCGCCGTCAACGGCGGCTTCACCATGAACTGACCTGACACACCGAGGAGTTCTGACATGGATCTGGGCCTCGCCGACCGGACCTACGTGGTCACCGGAGGCAGCTCGGGCGTCGGCCTGGCCACGGTCCGCGCCCTGCTCGACGAAGGCGCGAACGTCGCCACGTGCGGGCGCGACGCCGAACGTCTCCAGCGGATCGGCGACCACGACCGCCTGTTCACGGCCACCTGCGACGTGCGTGACGCCGACGCCGTGCGGGACTTCGTGCGCACCGCCGCCGACACGTTCGGCGGCCGGCTCGACGGTCTGGTCAACAACGCCGGGCAGTCGCGCATGAAGCGGCTCGACGACACGACCGCCGAGGACTGGCGCGACGAGCTGGAGCTGAAGTTCGCGGGCGTCCTCAACCCGCTCCGGGCGGCCCGCGACCTGCTTCGCGCCTCGGACGCGGCGGCGGTCGTGAACGTCAACGCGGTCCTGGCCAAGCAGCCCGAGACCCGCCTCATCACGACCAGCGCCGCCCGCGCCGGCATCCTCAACCTCTCCAAGTCCCTCGCCACCGAGCTCGCGGCGGACGGCATCCGGGTCAACTCGGTGTGCCTGGGCCTGATCGACACCGGCCAGTGGACCCGTCGGCACGCCGCCGCGGACTCGGGCCTGTCCTACGAGGACTGGCAGGCGGAGCTCGCCGCCGACCGCGGCGTCGCGCTCGGCCGGCTCGGCCGCGCCGAGGAGGTCGCCTACGCGATCCTCGCGCTGCTCGCGCCGCGCGCCTCGTACATCACCGGAACCAGCATCGACGTCTGCGGCGGAGTCGGCCGCGGCATCCTCTGAGGAGTACGCATGCGTTACGACAACGGCGGCACCCTCCTCGTCGCCGTCCTGAAGGAACTGGGCATCGACACGGTCTTCGGCATCGTGTCCGTGCACAACCTGCCGCTGGTCGAGGCCGTCGACCGCGAGCTGCGGTTCGTGCCGGTGCGCCACGAGGCGAGCGCCGTGAACGCGGCGGACGCCTACGGGCGGGCCCGCTGCGGCCTCGGCTGCGCGCTCACCTCGACCGGCACCGGCGCGGGCAACGCGGCGGGCTCGCTCATCGAGGCGCTCGCCTCCGGCACGTCCGTGCTGCACGTCACCGGGCAGGTCGAAGCCGAGTTCCTGGGCAGCGGACGCGGGTTCATCCACGAGACCAAGGACCAGCTCGGCATGCTGACCGCGGTCTCCAAGCACGCGGTCACGGTCGGCTCCACCGAGGAGGCGGGCCGGCTCCTGCGCGAGGCCGCGCGTGCCGCCCTGACGGCGCCCGGCGGCCCGGCCAGCGTCGAGTGGCCGATCGACCTCCAGTACGCGGCCCAGACCGACGCCGGCACCACGCTGCCGGAGCCGGCGCGCCCCGCGCCCGACACCACCGCGCTGGCCGCCGCGGGCGCGCTGCTGTCGACCGCCCGTCGCCCGCTGATCTGGGCCGGCGGCGGTGCGAACGCGGCCCGCGCGGAGCTGGTGGCGCTCGTCGGGGCGACCGGCGCGGGCCTGCTGACCTCCAACTCGGGGCGCGGCGCGGTCCCCGAGGACCACCCGCAGGTCATCGGCAACTTCGCGACGACGCCGGCCGGGCGTGCCCTGCTCGCCGACGCGGACGTCCTGGTCACGATCGGCACGCACTTCCGGTCCAACGAGACCGCCGACTACGGGCTCGAACTGCCCGGCGCGGAGCGGCACATCCAGATCGACGTCGACGCGGCCGCCCTTCGCCGCGTCTACCCGGCGGCCCACGCCCTGCACGCGGATGCCGCCGACGCGCTGGCCGGTCTCCTCCCCCACGCCCGTGCCGCCGAGCCCGACTGGACGCGCCGCGTGGCGCAGGTCCGGGAGGACGTGCGGGCCACCCTGCACGACAGCATCGGCCCGCAGGCCGCGATCTGCGACGCGCTGCGCGCCGTGCTGCCGCGCGACGCGGTGGTCGCCCGGGACGTCACCATCCCGTCCAGCAGCTGGGGCAACCGGCTCCTGGAGATGTACGCCCCGGAGTCGAACGTCTTCCCGCGCGGCGGCGGCATCGGCCAGGGCCTCGGCATGGGCATCGGCGCCGCGCTCGCCGCCCCCGAGCGGCCCGCGGTGGTCATCGCCGGCGACGGCGGCCTCGCCGTCCACCTCGGCGAACTCCTCACCGTGGCCCAGGAACGGCCCCGCCTGACCGTGCTGGTCTTCAACGACGGCGGCTACGGCGTGCTGCGCAACATGCAGGACCGCTACAGCGAGCGCCGCAGCGGCGTCGACCTGGCCACGCCCGACTTCGAGCTCCTGGCCCGCGCCTGCGGCCTGCCGTACCTGCGGATCGCCGACGCCGAGCACGCGCGGCCCGTGCTGGAGGAGGCCGTCGCCTCGGACGGGCCCGTGCTCGTCGAGGTCGACCTGGCCGCGCTCGGCCCCATGAAGAACCCGTTCACCCCGCCCGTCAAGATCCCCACCGCGCAGGGAGGCCCATCATGACGACCACCGACGAAGGCCGGCTGTCCCTGCTGGTCCGGCGGATGACGTGGGAGGCCGACGGCGTCCTGTCCGTCGAGCTGATCCACCCCGACGGCAAGCCGCTGCCCGCCTGGGCGCCCGGTGCGCACATCGACGTGCACGTGGGCGGCCAGATCCGCCAGTACAGCCTGTGCGGCGACCCCGCCGACACCGGCGGCTACCGGATCGGCGTGCTCAACGAGCCTTCCTCGCGCGGCGGTTCGCGCCACGTCCACACGAAGCTGCGCCCCGGCCAGCCGGTCACGGTCTCCGAGCCGCGCAACCACTTCGTCCTGGAGGACGCGCCCGCGTACGTGTTCGTGGCCGGCGGCATCGGTGTCACGCCGATCCTCGCGATGGCCCGCGAGGCCGCCCGGCGCGGCGCCGCGTGGCGGATGGTCTACGGCGGACGCAGCCGCGCCTCGATGGCGTTCACCGACGAACTGTCCGCGCTCGGCGGCGACCTGACGCTCGTGCCGCAGGACGAGCTGGGCCACATCGACCTGGCATCGGAGCTGGCGGACCTGCCCGAGGGCGCACTCGTGTACTGCTGCGGGCCCGAGCCGCTGCTCGCCGCGATCGAGGAGCGCTGCCCCGCGGAGCGGCTGCGCCTGGAGCGGTTCGCGGCGCCGGTCGTCGAGCGGTCGGGGGACGACGCATCGTTCGAGGTCGAGTGCCGTACGTCGGGCCTGACCCTGTCGGTGGCCCCGGACACCTCGATCCTGGAGGCCGCCGAGCAGGCCGGCCTGAGCGTGAACAGCTCCTGCCGCGACGGCATCTGCGGCTCCTGCGAGACGCGGGTCCTCGACGGCACCCCCGACCACCGCGACTTCCTGCTCTCGGACGCAGAGCACGCCGCGAACACCTCGATGATGATCTGCGTCTCGCGCTGCGCGTCGGGCCGCCTCGTCCTCGACCTGTGACCCCCGACGGGAGACTTTCCATGAGCACGCACACGAGCACGAACACCGGGCAGGACTGGCCGTACCTGGACCCCCACCAGTCCCGCACGCACGAGCCGACGCCGTACGAGTACAAGCTGGCCGCCACCCTCGAAGACGTCTTCACCAAGGACGGCCACGAACTCGCGGACGTCGTGCGCGGGCTGAACGCCCGCAAGGTCCACGCGCCGGACGGCGCACCGTGGACCGAGGAGTCCTTCGCCGCCGAGATGCACCGACTGGGAGCGTGACCGCCGTGAACCCGACCGCCGAGCACATCTTCGCGACCGGTCTGCGCGAGCAGTGGCACCCGGTCGTCCCGTCCTCCTTCGTCGCGCCCGGCGCGATGCGCAAGGTCACCGTCCTGGGCGAGCAGTGGCTGCTGTTCCGCCGCTCCGACGGCACCCTGAGCATGCTCGCCGACCGCTGCCCGCACCGCGGCGCCCCGCTCTCCCTGGGCAAGCACCTGGGCGACCGGGTGGCCTGCTGGTACCACGGCGTCGAGGTCGGGACCGACGGCACGGTCGCCTCCGTGCCCGGACTGCCCGGCTGCAGCCTGGAGGGCAGGAAGCTCGTCCGTTCGCTGCCCGTGCGCGAGGTGGCCGGCGCCGTCCTCGCCTACTTCGGCATCGAACAGCAGCCGCAGCCCACCGAGTTGAAGCTGCCCGACCCGCTCGTCGACCCCGACGTCGACGCGTTCCTGTGCTATGCGGAGTGGAACGTGCCGTGGCGGTACGCGGTCGAGAACCTCCTCGACCCGATGCACGGCGCGTTCCTGCACCACGAGTCGCACACCATGTACGACGGCGACACCACCGCCAAGTTCCGCATCCGCGAGACCGACCGCGGCTACTTCTTCGAGAAGACCGACCAGCGCGGCGTGAACTTCGACTGGGTCGAGCTGTGCCGCACCGGCGTCGACTGGGTGGACCTGTCCATCCCGTACCCGCCGTCCGCGGGCCCCGGCGGCGCGTTCGGCATCGTCGGCATGGTCCGCCCGGTCGACGAGGAGCGCTGCGCGGTCTTCTTCTGGCGCTACCGCAAGGTGCGGGGCTGGCAGCGCGACACCTGGCGCTTCCTCTACAGGACCCTCGTCGAGGAGCGCCACTGGGAGGTCCTGGAGCAGGACCGCGTGATGCTGGAGGCCATGCCCTTCGACGCCGACCAGCAGGAGAACCTCTACCAGCACGACCTGGGCGTGGTCCGCCTGCGCCGCATGTACCGCACGGCGGCCGAGGAGCAGGCGACCGCATGAGCGGCAGAGCCCGCGGGGCGGGCGTCCTGACCCTCCTGGTCGTCGTCCTGATCAGCTATGTGGACCGGGTGAACATCTCCGTCCTGGTCACCGACCGGGCGTTCACCGACCACTTCGGGATCACCGGCGACCGGGTGGCGCAGGGCGCGCCGGCCACCGCCCGTTCCTGATCGCGGGCACCCCCTGGTCCCATGGGCCCCTGCCCACATAATGGTGCGAGACATCGGAGGTGTGTGCCCTCCGGGCATGAGCAGAGGGAGGTGCCGTGGCTGTCACCGACGAGGCCATCGAGAAGATCAAGGGCATGATCGTCTCGGGTGCGCTGCGCCCGGGGGACCGCCTCCCCAAGGAGAGCGAGCTCGCCGCGGAGCTGGGTCTTTCGCGCAACTCGCTGCGTGAGGCCGTACGCGCCCTGTCGCTGATCCGGATTCTGGACGTGCGGCAGGGCGACGGCACGTACGTGACGAGTCTGGACCCGCAGCTGCTTCTTGAAGCGCTCAGCTTCGTCGTGGACTTCCACCGGGACGACACGGTCCTGGAGTTCCTCGCGGTGCGCCGCATCCTGGAGCCCGCGGCGACGGCGATCGCGGCGACGCGGATCGCCGCGGACGAGCTGGACCGGCTGGACGCGCAGCTGGACGCGCTCGGCCCGCAGCCCTCGGTCGAGGAACTGGTCGCCGCCGACCTCGACTTCCACCGCGGCATCGTGAAGGCGTCCGGCAACTCGGTGCTGTGCTCGCTGCTCGACGGGCTGTCCGGGCCGACGACCCGGGCGCGGGTGTGGCGCGGCCTGACGCAGGAGGACGCGGTCAGCCGCACGCTGCACGAGCACCGGGCGATCGTGTCGGCCCTGCGGGACCGGGACGCGGAAGCCGCGCGGGCCTGGGCGACGGTGCACGTGGCGAGCGTGGAGCAGTGGCTGAGGTCGACGCTGTAGCGCGACGACAGGAAGGGGCCCCGGACCGGGTGCCCCTCCTCCTTGCCCCTTCTTCCCTTCGCGCGGCACGGCTTTCCTGCGGCCCGGACCTCCCGGCGGCGCGGACTGCGAGGGCCCGGTCCGCCCGGCTGCTCGCTCAGCTCCCGGCCGGGCGCAGACGCAGTCCCTGCATTCCGCCGTCGACGGCCAGCGCCGTACCGGTGACCGAGGCGGCGGCGGGGCTCGCGAGGTACACGATCGCGGCGGCCACCTCGTCGGCGGAGACCAGCCGCCCCATCGGCTGACGGGCGTTGAGCGCGGCCCGTTCGGCGGCCGGGTCCTCGGCCCGCCCGAGCAGCCGGCCGATCCACGGGGTGTCCGCGGTGCCCGGGTTGACGCAGTTGACCCGGATGCCCTCACGGACGTGGTCGGCGGCCATCGCCAGGGTCAGCGAGAGGACCGCGCCCTTGCTCGCGCTGTACAGGGCGCGCTGCGGCAGCCCGGCGGTCGCCGCGATGGAGCAGGTCTGGGTGATCGACACGGCGCCGGGCCGGTCGGCCGCCGCGCGCCGCAGATGGGGCAGGGCGTGCCGGGCGGTGCGGACCATGCCGAGGACGTTGATGTCCAGGACCCGGCCCCACTCCTCGTCGTCGTTGTCCTCGACCGTGCCGACGGAACCGATGCCCGCGTTGGACACGACGGTGTGCAGCGCGCCCAGTTCGGCCGCGGCCCGGTCGACCGCCGCGCGCACGGCGGCGTCGTCGGTGACGTCCGCCTCGACGGCCAGGGCCCCGGCGGGGGCGCCCGCGGTGTCCCGGTCGAGCACGGCCACCCGCGCGCCGCGTTCCAGCAGCATGGCCGTGGCGGCGGCCCCGATGCCGGAGGCGCCGCCCGTCACCAGGGCGCCCATCCCCTCGAAGTCACGTGTGCCGGTCATCGGTTGGCCTCCTCGGCGGTGCGGCGGGCCCGCCACACGGGGCCCTCCGGGTAGCGGTGTGCGGCGATCGACCCGGGAAGCATCCTGGCGGAGAAGCCCGGGGCCTCCGGGGCAACGTAGCGGCCGTTCTCGATCACGGTGGGGTCGGCGAAGTGTTCGTGGAGGTGGTCGACGTACTCGATCACCCGGTTGTCCCGGCTGCCGGACACCGCGACGTAGTCGAACATGGACAGGTGCTGCACCAGCTCGCAGAGTCCGACGCCGCCCGCGTGCGGGCAGACCGGCACGCCGTACTTGGCGGCGAGCAGCAGGATCGCCAGGTTCTCGTTGACGCCCGCGACGCGGGCCGCGTCGATCTGGACGAAGTCGACCGCCCCGGCCTGGAGGAGCTGCTTGAACACGACCCGGTTGGCGACGTGTTCGCCGGTGGCGACCTTGACCGGCTGCCCGGCCCGGACGGCGGCGTGGCCGAGGACGTCGTCGGGGCTGGTGGGCTCCTCGATCCAGTGCGGGTCGTACGGCGCGAGCGCGGTCATCCACTCGACCGCGTCGGAGACGTCCCAGCGCTGGTTGGCGTCGACGGCGATCCGGATGTCGGGGCCGACCGCCTGGCGGGCCAGGGCGAGCCTGCGGACGTCGTCGTGGAGGCTGCCGCCGACCTTCAGCTTGATCTGGGTGAAGCCGTCGGCGACGGCCTCCTTCGCCAGGCCGACCAGCTTGTCGTCGCTGTAGCCCAGCCAGCCGGGCGAGGTGGTGTACGCCGGGTACCCCTCGGCGCGCAGCCGTTCGGCGCGCTCGGCCCGGCCCGGTTCGGCGGCCCGCAGTATCTCCAGGGCCTCGTCGGGGGTGAGGGCGTCGGTGAGGTAGCGGAAGTCCACGAGGGAGACGATCTCCTCGGGCGTCATCCCGGCGAGGAACTGCCACACCGGCCGGCCCGCCAGCTTCGCCGCCAGGTCCCAGGCGGCGTTGACGACCGCGCCGGCCGCCATGTGCATCACGCCCTTCTCCGGGCCGAGCCAGCGCAGTTGGGAGTCGTGCGTGAGGTCCCGGTGGAGCGCGGCCAGGTCGGCCGCGGTACGGGGGGCCGGGCGCCCCACCACGTGGGGGCGCAGCGTCTCGATGGCGGCGGCCATCACCTCGTTGCCGCGCCCGATGGTGAAGCAGAAGCCGTGTCCCTCGGTGCCGGCACCGGCGTCGTCCGGACCGTCCGCACCGGCGGGGACATCGGTGCGCAGTACGACGTAGGCGGCCGAGTAGTCGGGATCCGGGTTCATGGCGTCCGAACCGTCCAGTTGTTCCGAGGTCGGAAAACGGATGTCGTGGACCACGAGATCCGTGACGGTCTGACTCATGTGCGCCCCCAGGGGAATAACATCGGACCTCTGTTCTGGTCATCCGATGTATAGCCTCAAGAAGGCCCCAACGTCCAGGCTTGACGGCAAATTCACTGGACACAGCTCGGATGTATTCGAAGACTGAAGCCTTGATTCGACCGGCGATCCGGCGTCGGCGGTCCCGGGGAGGCCGACTGTGCGCAGGGACTGCGGCGGGAAGGGCCGGAAGTCGTAAGGTTGATGAGTACACAAGGGAACTTCGGAAGGAGGCCTGGGTGATCGAGCTCGAGGGGGTTCCCGAGCTGATCGACCCGGTCATGGTGGCCGCGTTCGAGGGATGGAACGACGCGGGCGACGCGGCCTCCACGGCGGTCGCACACCTGGAACGGGAGTGGAAGGGCGAGGTGTTCGCGGCGCTCGACGCCGAGGACTACTACGACTTCCAGGTCAACCGGCCGACGGTCTGGCTGGACGGCGGGGTGCGCAAGATCACCTGGCCGACCACCCGGCTGTCCGTGGTCCGCGTCGGCGGGGAGAAACCCCGCGATCTCGTCCTGGTCCGCGGTATCGAACCGTCCATGCGCTGGCGCTCGTTCTGCAACGAGATCCTCGGCTTCGCCCATGAACTGGGCGTGGAGATGGTGGTGGTGCTGGGTGCGCTGCTCGGCGACACCCCGCACACCCGCCCGGTGCCGGTCAGCGGGGTCACCTCCGACCCGGACCTGGCACGGACCATGGACCTGGAGGAGACCAGGTACGAGGGGCCGACCGGCATCGTCGGCATCCTCCAGGAGGCGTGCACGCACGCGGGCGTGCCCGCGGTGAGCCTGTGGGCGGCGGTGCCGCACTACGTGTCGCAGCCGCCCAACCCCAAGGCCACGCTCGCCCTGCTGAACCGTCTGGAGGACCTGCTCGGCCTGCGCATCCCGCTGGGCGAACTGCCCGAGGACGCGCGCGCCTGGCAGCTGGGCGTCGACCAACTGGCCGCCGAGGACAGCGAGGTGGCCGAGTACGTGCAGACGCTGGAGGAGGCCCGGGACACCGCGGAACTGCCCGAGGCGAGCGGCGAGGCCATCGCCCGGGAGTTCGAGCGCTATCTGCGCCGCAGGGACGTCGGTCCCGGCCAGGCGCCCGGCGGGCACGCCACGGAGAGCGGGGACGCCGCGTACCTGCGCGATCCTTCCAGTGGCCGTACCCGTCCGCCGAAGCCGGTGCGTCCCGAGGCGGGCGGCGACGCCGGTCCCGGTTCGCCGCCCGCGGCCGGCCCCCGGCAGCGGCCGTCGGCCGGGGAGGAGAGCGACGGCGCGAACGGCGACGCCGAGGGCCCGCAGGACAGCCCGAAGGACACCCCGGAACCTCCGGACTCCCCCGATTCCCCGGACTCCTGACGCCGGGTCGACGACGGGACCGGTGGAGCGCCGCACGGGTTCGTGTCCCGTCCGGCGCTCCGCCGCTGTCCGGCCCGGTCAGGAACAGCTGAACCGCGCCGCGGCCCAGTCCCCGTGGTCACCGGTCCTGGAGCCGTTGGTGTCCGTGACCTTCAGGTGCACATGGCGCGCCCCGTCGAGCTTCACGTCCACCGGTACGATCGCCGAGGCCCCGGTCACCTTCGGCGAGGTCCACAGCACCTTGCCGTCCGCCTCGACGGAGAACGCCACCTCGCCGTAGCCGTTGATCTCGTCGTCGATGCCCACGTCCGCGGTGAACGCGGTGCAGCGCCCGCCGAGGTAGACCTCGATGTCGGAGTCGGCGTGGGTGCCGATGCCCTTCTCGTACGTCCTGCCCGCGAGGGTCAGCGTCTTCCCGTCGGCCGCCCCCGACTCGCCGTTGCTGCGGTCCCGTTCGGCCGGTCCGTAGCCGTTGGTGGACTTCAGCCACACCAGATCGCTCGCCCATGCCTCGCCGGTGGGCGGCGGCGGCATCACCCCGGCCGCGAACCGCTGCGTGGTGGTCCGGGATTCGCCGGCCGAGCGGTAGCGGACGAGTGCGGTGATCCGTGCCTCTCCCGCCGTGGCGTCCTTCGCGGGAGTGAGGGACACTTCGACCCGCCGGGTGGTGCCCGCCGGGATCCGGTCCACCGTCGCGGTCCGGGCCACCTGCCAGCCCTCGGGGACCTCCAGGCCGACCCGGACGTCCGTCGCGTCGGCGCTGCCCGCGGTGACGTCGACGGCGACGGTGGCCTCCGCCCCGGCACCGACCTCCTGCCCGGACGGGGCCGAGACCGCGGCGAGCGCCGCGGGGTTCCGTCCGCCGACCGCGCTGGTGCCCTTCAGCCTCACGGTGAACTTCTTGTCGGTGGACAGCGGGGCGGTCTTGATCTTCACGACGCCGCCGCGGTCGTCCCGGTCGTACCACCAGCCCTGCTCCGCGGCCTCGTACGCGGTGGCGGAGCCCAGCCGGGGCAGCTTCCCGCCGAGCTCGACCGCGCTCGGGGCGGAGCCGGTGTGCACCGTGAACTCGTACGGGCGCGTGCTCTGCCTGCCCGTGAACCGCCCCTCGCTCGCGCCGATCCGCACGGTGACGTCGCCCGCGCCCCGGACCGGTGCGTCCACGTCGGCCCGCTGGGTGGCGTACCTGCCCTCGCGGTGCTGCCGGGTGACCCCGTCGTCCTCGTACAGCGTGAAGGAGGACTTCCCGCGCGGGTAGACGTCCCAGGCGAGCGGGGAGTCGGCGGTGCGGTCCTCGTAGGAGCGGATGCCCGGCCACATCGGCACGGCGGCGCCGCCCCTGACGAACAGCGGCAGGGTGTCGAGCGGCGCGGCGTAGTGGTCCACGGTGGTCGGCCCCTCGTACGTGCGGCCGCTCCAGTAGTCGGTCCAGGTGCCCTTCGGCAGGTAGATCCCGTCGCGTTCGGTGCTGTCCCGGTAGACCGGTGCGACGAGGAAGTCCTCGCCGGACATGAACTCGTACTTCGCCGCGTCCGAGGCGGCCTTCGGGTCGTCCGGGAATTCGAGGACGAGCGGGCGGACCATGCCGACGCCGGTCTTCGTCGCCTCGTGCGCGTAGGAGTACTGGTAGGGCAGCAGCGACTCCTTGAGCTTGAGGTAGTCGCGGTTGACGGAGGTGTACGGCTCCCCGTACCGGAACGGCTGCTTGTCGCTGGCCGCCCAGCCGTCCATCGTCATCGTGGTCCCCAGGAACATCTTCCACTGGAGGTCGCGGGTGTACGTCTTGGCGCTGCCGCCGAAGATGCCGTCCACGTCGCCGGTGGTGTAGGCGAGACCGGACATGGTGGCGCCCGCGTAGGTCGGGATCTGCCAGCGGATGTAGTCCCAGGTGCCGTACTGGTCCCCGGACCACTGGACGCCGCAGCGCTGGGCGCCCGCCCAGCTCTCGGGGGCGTAGGTGAAGCCGCGGGCGTCGCTGTTGTCCTCGATGCCCCGGTAGGCGTCCTTGCAGCCGTCCAGGGCGAACTTGTAGCCCTCGCCGACCCAGGCGACGTCCAGCTTGGCGACCCGCTGGCCCGCCCTGACCTGGTCGGCGATCCTGTCGATGCCGTCCTCGGTCCACAGGCCGAGCTGCATGCCGCGGTCCCGGAGGCCCTCGGCGGTCTCGCCGAGGTCCTCGTAGCCGCAGCCGTAGCCGTCGTTGACGAGCATCCAGCCGTTGGGCATGTCGTGCTCGACGTAGCCGTCGGCGACCTTCAGCGCGTCCAGCGTGCGGCGCTCGCCGCGGTTGGCGTTGTGCAGATAGCAGTCGGCGTCGCCGATCTCCAGCCCGTACACGGGCGGCAGGAACGGTTTTCCGGTGAGCTTCGTGTACTGCCCGATGACGTCCTTGGCGCTGTCGCCCGCGAAGTAGTAGGCGTCGAAGCGCTTCTCCTGCGCACTGGTGGTCACCGGGTCGGTGAAGGCGTAGGTGTTCGGGGCGTAGGTGTTGCGGAAGACGCCGTACCCGGCCGAGGAGAGGTAGAACGGCACCGAGTTGGGGTGGCCGCCGTCGTTCCAGTTGTAGTCGACGCCGACCTCGACGGTCTTGCCGCGGTGCGAGGTGTTGCCCCGGCCGTTCTGCATGCCCGCGCCGTAGAACTGCTCGTCCGCGCCCCGGTCGAGCGTCTGGACGGTCCGTTCGCCGTTCCAGCTCAGCCCCTTGGACTCGGACCACAGGCGGGTGCCGTCGGCGCGGTACAGCGCGAAGCGCAGGGGCGACTTGTAGGCGCGCAGGGTGACGTCGGCGGTGGACAGCTCGTAGCGGTCGCCGCGCTCCTCCCACCGGGTGCGCGGCGGGGCGCCCTGCGGCAGGACGATGTCGTCGCCGGTCGGGTCGGAGAAGGCCCCGTCCGGGGCGAGTTCGATGCGGAAGGTCTCGGTGGAGACGAAGCTGACGCGGGCCTCGGCGGCGCCGGCCTTCAGGCGGTAGACGGCTCCGTCGGCAAAGAACCCGGTCAGGTCGCCGACCGTGGTGTCCGGTTCGACGGCTCCCGCCTCCGGGGCACCGGGGCCCGTGAAGACGGCCACCAATCCCAGCAAGGCTGCAACTGCCGCCACTCTGATGCGCGTTGATGATTGCATAGAGCGCTTTTAGCGCAGTAGCGAGCACTTGACCATGGACAAAACGGAACCGGCCCCGAACTTCGTCGAGAAGTCCGGGGCCGGTTCGGCCGAATCGTCCGGTGGAGCTCGGTGCGGCGTCGCCGCGCGAGGGTGTTACAGGGCGACGCCCAGCAGCGCGTCGACGGCACGCGAGACGACGCCGGGGGCGCCCTCGTCGCTGCCGCCCTCGGCGGCCTGCCGCTCGGCCCAGCGGTCCACGGCGGCCAGGGCCGTCGGCGCGTCCAGGTCGTCGGCGAGGGCCTCGCGGATCTCCTCGACCAGGGCCTCGGCGGACGGTCCGTCGGGGCGGGAGACGGCGGAGCGCCACCGTCCGAGCCGTTCGACGGCGTCGGCGAGCACCTGGTCGGTCCACTCCCAGTCGGACCGGTAGTGGTGCGCGAGCAGCGCGAGGCGGATCGCAGCCGGGTCCACGCCGTCGCGGCGCAGCTTCGAGACGAAGACCAGGTTGCCCCGGGACTTGGACATCTTCTCGCCGTCCAGGGCGACCATGCCGGCGTGCACGTACGCGCGGGCGAAGGGGTGCTCGCCGGTCAGCACCTGGGCGTGCGAGGCGCCCATCTCGTGGTGCGGGAAGACGAGGTCGGAGCCGCCCCCCTGGACGTCGAAGCCCATGCCGAGGTGGTCCAGGGCGATGGCGACGCACTCGATGTGCCAGCCGGGCCGTCCGGGGCCGAGCGAGGCGCCGTCCCAGCTCGGCTCGCCCTCGCGGGCGGCCATCCAGAGCATCGGGTCGAGCGGGTTCTTCTTGCCGGGGCGCTCCGGGTCGCCGCCGCGCTCCGCGGACAGCAGCCGCATCGCCTCGGCGTCGAGGTTGGAGACCTCGCCGAAGTGCGGGTCGGCCTCGACGGAGAAGTACACGTCGCCGTCGAGCTCGTAGGCGGCTCCCGCGTCCCGGAGCCGCTCGACGAGCGGGACGATGCCGGGTATCGCCTCGACGGCCCCGATGTAGTGCTTCGGCGGGAGCATGCGCAGTGCGGTCATGTCCTCGCGGAACAGGGCCGTCTCGCGCTCCGCGAGCTCGGTCCAGTCCTGGCCGTCGCGCACGGCCCGTTCCAGGAGCGGGTCGTCCACGTCGGTCACGTTCTGGACGTAGTGAACCTGCCGCTTGGTGTCGAGCCACACGCGCTGCACGAGGTCGAACGCGTTGTAGGTCGCCGCGTGACCCATGTGGGTCGCGTCGTACGGCGTGATGCCGCAGACGTAGATACGGGCGACGGGACCGGGGTCGAGAGTGATCCGTCCGCCGGTCGCGGTGTCGTGGATCCGAAGGTCGCGGCCCTTGCCGGGCAGGGCGGGGACCTCAGAAGCGGGCCAGGCATGCATGCCACGAGCGTAACCGGATGGATGTTCCGGATACGAACCGGATACCGGAATCCTGGCCGAAGAGGCGTTCTTGTGCGGAGCGGCCTCATCTGCTGCCACGTACGGAACGGGCCTCCGGGGCCGGCTCCCCCGCCGCCCGTTCGGCCGATTTTCTCACACCGGCGGCCAGGGGATCGACGGCCATTCGCCGCTCGGCCCGGGATGCCGCCCCGAGCTCCGCAGCCCCGCGACCCGGCCCCGCAGCGCCTCGATCTCGGTCGCGGTGATCAGCTCGGCCAGCCGGGTGACGAGCGGGGTTCCCGGCGCGAGTTCCGTCCCCAGCCGGTCGACGACCTCGATGGCCTCCGCCGTCAGCGGCTCCCCCGCCCAGCCCCAGAGCAGGGTGCGCAGTCTGTCGTCGGCGTTGAAGGTCACGCCGTGGTCGATGCCGTAGAGCCGGCCGCCGGGCGCCGGCAGCAGGTGGCCGCCCTTGCGGTCCCCGTTGTTGATGACGGCGTCGAGAACGGCCAGCCGCCGCAGCCGCGGGTCGTCCGCGTGGACCAGCAGGGCCGTCCTCCCCTCGCCGACCTCGGCGCGGACGACGGCCTTCCAGCCCTGGCCGGGCTCCTCGTCCTCGACGAGCGCGAGCAGCGGGGGCTCGCCCGTCCCGCCGTCCTCGTCGCCCTGCGGCGCGGCGTCGATCCACAGCTGGCACATGCCCTCGCCGTACGGCCCGTCCCGCAGCACGGTGGGCGGCACGAGGCCCCAGCCGGTCGCCTCGGAGATCTCGTACGCGGCCACCTCGCGCCGGGCCAGTGTGCCGTCCGGGAAGTCCCACAGGGGCTGTTCACCGGCCACGGGCTTGTAGACGCAGGTCGCCTCCTCGCCGTCGCGCGCGACCCTGCAGTACAGCACCGCGTTGGAGGCGCCGCGGACCTGCCCGAGGACGGTGAGTTCGCCCTCGGCGAGCAGGGCGAGCCGGTCCGTGCCGTCATCGGTGCCGGTCAGGCTCCGCGACGGTATCCGTTCTGGCGGGGGCATACGTGTCCTTCCGGGTCGAGCGGCAGGCTGCACAGCGGGCACGGCGGGCGCCCGGCGTTCACCACGTCCAGGGCGCGCTTGGCGAAGGCTCGGGCCTGGGCGCCGCTGAGGCGGACCCGGAGCATCGGCGGGCCGTTCTCCTCGTCCTGCAGCAGCCGTTCCTCGGCCTCCGCGAGGTCCTCGTCGGACTCCACGTCCAGCTCGACCAGCGCCTGGGCCTCGACGATCATGCGCTGTTCCTCGCCGTCCCAGGCGAGGGCCATCGTGCCGACCCGGAACTCCTCCTCGACGGGAACGTCCAGGGGGGCCGTGTCGGTGACGTCCATGGGGGCCACGGCGGGCACCGGGGAGTTGCCGCCGGTCCGCCGCACCACCTCGTCGAGCAGTTCGTCGATCCGCTCGGCGAGCGCGGCGACCTGGGTCTTCTCCAGGGCCACGCTGGTGACACGTCCGCCTGAGGATGCCTGCAGGAAGAACGTACGGCGTCCAGGCAACCCGACCGTGCCGGCCACGAAACGGTCCGGGGGGTCGTAGAGGAACACCTGACGGGACACGTCCTGTCTCCCTTGAAGATCGAGGGTGGTTGGGGCGACCGGGGCCCGGGGAGACACCCCGGGAACGGCGCCTACGGCGCGTCCACCCTACTGCGCGGAGCGATCACGGCGCCCCAGCGCCGCCGCCGACCGCCGCGTCCGCGTCCGGGCGCCGCTCGGGGTCCGTCGCGTCGCCGCGTTCGCGGGGCGCCAGCGGAGCGAGGTCGCCGGTGTCGCCGAGCCGCAGCAGGAAGGGCCGCAGCCTGGTGTAGCGGATCGCGGTGACCGAGCAGGGGTCGGCCTGGATCCGCTGGAAGAGGTCGAGGTGCAGACCGAGCGCGTCGGCGACCAGGGCCTTGATGATGTCGCCGTGCGAGCACATCACATAGGCGGCGTCCTCGCCGTGCCCGGCCTCGATCCGGGCGTTCCAGTCCCGGACGGCGTCGACCGCGCGCGCCTGCATGGCGCGCATGGACTCGCCGCCGGGGAACGCCGCGGCCGAAGGGTGCTGCTGCACGACGTCCATCAGCGGTTCGTCGGTGAGTTCGGCGAGTTTGCGCCCCGACCAGTCGCCGTAGTCGCACTCGCTGATCCGTTCCTCCGTGTGCAGTTCGAGCTCCGGGCGGGCGTCGAGCAGCGGCCGCAGGGTCTCCCGGCACCGCTGCAGGGGGCTGCTGACGGCGGCGGCCAGGGGCAGTGCGGCCAGCCGTCCGGGCAGCGCCGCGGCCTGCGCGGCCCCGCGCTCGTCGAGCCCGACACCGGGGGTGCGGCCCGCGAGCACACCGGCCGTGTTGGCGGTGGAACGTCCGTGGCGTACGAGGATCAGGGTGGGCATACGGGCCAGCGTAGGCCGCCACCGCCCACGGGGTGCGCAGGGGACCGCGGCAGGGAAGAATGCGCGCCGTGATCGTGGACTGTGCCATCTACCGGGACGGGCGCCGTACGGACGGCCCCGCCGATCTCTCCGCTGCCCTCGCCGAGGCACGGGCCACCGGGGACGCGTTCCTCTGGATCGGGCTGCACGAACCCACGGAGAAGGAGTTCGACCTCGTCAGCAGCGAGTTCGGGCTGCATCCGCTGGCGGTGGAGGACGCCCTGAGCGCGCATCAGCGTCCCAAGCTGGAGGTGTACGACGACTCGCTCTTCGCGGTCATCAAACCGGTGGTGTACGACCATCGGGACGACACGGTCACCACCGGCGAGCTGATGGCCTTCATAGGCGACTCGTTCGTCGTGACGGTCCGGCACGGGGAGGGCTCGCCGCTCGCCGCGGTGCGGCGCCGGCTGGAGGCCGAGCCGAAGGTGCTCAAGCACGGGCCGACCGCGGTGCTGTACGCGATCAGCGACGCGGTCGTCGACCACTACATCGAGGTGGCGGGCGAGCTCCAGGCCGACCTGGAGGAGCTGGAGACGCAGGTGTTCGCCCCGGCCGGCGGGGGCGGCGACAAGAACACCGCGTCGCGCATCTACACCTTCAAGCGGCAGATCCTGGAGTTCCGCCGGGCCGCCGGGCCGCTCGGGGCCCCCATGGCCCGGCTGGCGAGCGCGGACGTGCCGTTCGTCCACGAGCACTCGCAGCCGTTCTTCCGGGACGTGAACGACCACCTGACGCGCGCGAACGAGTACGTGGAGGGGTTGGACCGGCTGCTCTCCGACATCCTCTCGGCCCATCTGGCCCAGGTGGGGGTGCGGCAGAACGACGACATGCGCAAGATCTCGGCCTGGGCGGCGATGGCCGCCGTGCCGACCATGGTGGCGGGGATCTACGGCATGAACTTCAAGCACATGCCGGAGCTCCGCTGGGGGTGGGCGTACCCGGCGGTGATCGCGCTGATGGCCTCCGTGGTCTTCGCCCTGTACCGGCAGTTCAAGCGGCGCGGCTGGCTCTGACGGTCCGGGGCGGCGCGGCCCGTTCCCGGGGGCGGCCCGGCGCCCCGCCCGCCCGGCTCAGGCGAACTCCGGCGCCGGTGCGGCGGGACCGCCCAGGGGGTCGCGCCGCTCGGGCTGTTCCAGGCTCACCATGCGCCGCCAGCCCACGAGCCGTTCGTAGGCGTGGACGCCGTGGATGCCCGCGGCCAGTACCGCCGCCCTGGCCCGGGACCAGCCCAGGATGCGGCCCATGTGCGCCATCACGGCGAGGCTGACGTCGCGGTACACCCGGATCTCGGCGAGCGCGCACTCGCGCAGGGTGCGCTGGATCGTACGGCCGTGCCCGGCGCGGGCGAGGCGGAGCAGTTCCTCGTGGCAGTACGCGAGGTGGTTGTCCTCGTCGTCGGAGATCATCTTCACGGCGCGGCCGAGGTCGGGGTGGTCCGCGAAGTGCTTGCGCAGCAGCCGCATCTGTTCGGAGGCGCGCTGCTCGGTGACCCGGCTGTGGGCGAGATAGGTGATGATGTCGCTTTCGAGGAGCGGTTCGTCCAGCCGCAGCCGTTCGTGGCCGAGGCCGATGCCCTGCCGCTCCAGCAGCATCGTGTAGTCGGTCTCGCGCGGCACCTCCACCGGCCGCAGACCTCGCTTCCTCAGCAGCGCGCCGAAGATCCTGCCGTGTTTGTCCTCGTCGGCGCCGTGCCGTGCGATTCTGGGGGCCAGGGCCCGCTGGCTCTCGGGCGCCAGGGCCGCGATGCGGCCGTTCTCCCAGCCGCCCTGGGACTCCCCGCCGGCCGCGATGGAACAGAACAGCCGGAAGGCCTCGTCGTCGTCGAGGATCTCCTGGAACAACCTCTTCGCCGAGAGCATCACTGCCACCTCCGTACCGGCATCCGCCGAGCGACAGTCAAATGCGACGCGCCCACCCGGGCAACAGGAGCGGGCCCCGGCTACGCCGGACGGGGTGGCGGCGCGACACCCGACCGGCGCACGGCGACGTGCCGCACGCCGGTCCGCGTAACCGTCCGCCCCCTGGCGCGTTGATATGCACAACGGCCGTGGCGGGGAGGCCCCGAGCCCCCGCCACGGCCGTGATGCCGCTCCCCCGGACCCGGGAGCGGCGGGGGGTCACGCGAGTCCGGCGCGCTCCAGCGCGTCGGTGCCCGCCCGCAGGGCCGTGATCCGCTCGTCGAGCGTGAAGCCGGCCGGGGCCAGGGTCAGGGTCGTGACGCCCGCGGCGGCGTACGCCTGCATCCGCTCGGCGATCCGCTCGATCGGGCCGAGCAGGGTGGTCTGGTCGATCAGCCGGTGCGGCACGGCGGCGGCCGCGCCGTTCTTGTCGCCGGACAGGTACTTGTCCTGGATCTCGGCGGCTTCCTTCTCGTAGCCCATGCGCTGCGCGAGCTGGTTGTAGAAGTTCTGCTTGCGGCTTCCCATGCCACCCACGTACAGGGCCGTGTACGGGCGGAACATGTCCGCGAGGGCGTTGACGTCGTCGCCGACGGCGAGCGGCAGGGTGGGGCACACGTCGAAGCCGTCCATGGTCAGGCCGGCCTTCTCACGGCCCGCCCGCAGATACTTCAGCGCGGTGTCCTCCAGGTGCTCCGCGGAGGGGAAGATCAGCAGCGCCCCGTCGGCGATCTCACCGGTCTGCTCCAGGTTCTTCGGGCCGATCGCCGCGATGTAGAGCGGGATGTGCTCGCGCTGCGGGTGGACGGTCAGCTTGATGGGCTTGCCCGGACCGTCCGGCAGCGGCAGGGTCCAGTGCTCTCCCCGGTACGAGAGCCGCTCGCGGGACATCGCCCTGCGGACGATCTCGACGTACTCGCGGGTGCGGGCCAGCGGCTTGTCGAACTTGACGCCGTACCAGCCCTCGGAGACCTGCGGCCCCGACACGCCGAGGCCGAGCCGGAACCGGCCGCCGGAGAGCGAGTCGAGGGTGGCGGCGGTCATCGCCGTCATGGCGGGCTGACGGGCCGGGATCTGCATGATCGCGGAGCCGACGTCGATGGACTCGGTCCGGGCCGCGACCCAGGCGAGCACGGTCGGGGCGTCGGAGCCGTACGCCTCGGCCGCCCAGCAGACGTCGTACCCGAGCCGGTCGGCCTCCTGGGCGACGGCCAGGTTGTCGCCGTCCATTCCCGCGCCCCAGTAACCGAGATTGATGCCGAGCCGCATAACCGCTCCCTTACCGATCAGTAACGTCCTGGACCCCGGACTCTAGCGCGCGGTCCCGGGTTCCGTCAGGGGTGACTTCGGGACGTGGCCGTCCACGGGCTTCCGCCGGGTGGGGCTCTGGCCAGTAATCTCAGCGCCCATGGAGCAGAGGCATCTCGGCCGGACCGGCCTTCGAGTGTCCCGGATCGGGCTCGGCACCCTCACGTGGGGCCGGGACACCGACGAGCACGACGCCGCCGAACAGCTCAAGGCCTTCTGGGAAGCGGGCGGCACACTGGTCGACACGGCCGATGTCTACGGCGGCGGGGAGGCCGAGTACCTGCTCGGGCGGCTCGTCGCGGGCCTGGTGCCGCGGGAGGACCTGGTCATCGCGACGAAGGCGGGCAGCGTGGCCGACCCGTACCGCAGGTTCGACGGGTCGCGCGGGCATCTGCTGGCCGCGCTGGACGCCTCCCTGGAGCGGCTCGGCACGGATCACGTGGATCTCTGGCAGCTCCACGCCTTCGACCCGGGGACCCCGCTGGAGGAGACCCTCCAGGCGGTGGACCTGGCGGTCTCCACGGGGCGCGCCCGGTACGCGGGGGTGTCGAACTTCTGCGGCTGGCAGCTGGCGAAGGCGGCGACCTGGCAGCTCGCCGCGCCCGGGGCGCGCACCCGGCTGGCAAGCACGCAGATGGAGTACTCGCTGCTGCAACGGGGCGTGGAGCGCGAGGTGCTGCCTGCCGCCCTCGACCTCGGTGTCGGGCTGCTGCCCTCCTCGCCGCTGGGCCGCGGGGTGCTGACCGGAAAGTACCGGACGGGCACCCCGGCGGACTCCCGCGGCGCCTCGGAGCTGCTGGCCCCGTTCGTCGAGCCGTACCTCGACACGGCGGCGGGCCGCATCGTGGACGCGGTGACCACGGCCGCGGACGGTCTGGCCACGACCCCGCTCCAGGTGGCGCTCGCCTGGGTGCGCGACCGGCCCGGAGTGGTGGCCCCGATCGTCGGCGCGCGCAACGCGCAGCAGCTCACGGAGGCATTGTCAGTGGAGGCGCTTAGTCTTCCTGACGAGATCTGCCAGGCGCTCGACGACGTGTCGGCGCCCGTGCACCGCTATCCCGACCAGGACTGGAGCACGCTGTGACTGCGCTTCCCCGGGGGGAGACCCCCGGCTCCCCGGCCGCCGACGACGACGGCGCCGTCGTGGACCCCTCCCCCGCCGAGGACGGGGACGAGGCCGCAGCGGACGCCCCCGGGACCGAAGGCGAAGCCGGGACGACCGGGGCCGGAGCCGGGACGACCGGCGGCAACGGCGAGGGCGAGACGACCGGCGGAGAAGGGTCCGACGCCGCGCCCGCGCTTTCCGAGGCCGAGGCCGAGCTCGCCGCCCAGCGCGAGTTGCGGGAGCGGATCGAGAAGCGCAAGGCCGAGAAGAAGGGCCCGATCACCGCCGGGGCGAAGCTGAGCGGCACGGCGGCCGACCTGCTGGCCGCCGTGCGGGCCGTGGAGAGCGGCGAGAAGCCCGCCACCCCGTTCCTCGACCGGCCCGCCCCCGCCCCCGCCGCAGCACCCCGCCGGGCCGCGCCTTCGCCCGCCCCGGCACGTCCGCGCGCCCCCGAACCGGCACCGGCGCCCCGGAGCGCCTCGCCCGAGGTCCTGGCCGCGACCGCCGCCGTACTGGCCGAGGGCGGTGCCCCGGCGGCGCTGGCGGGCCCGGTGGCCGAAGCACTCGGCGCGCAGGCCGCCGAAGCGCTGCGCGAGGACCCGTGGCGCCTGCTGGCCGTGGCGGGGGTCCGGCCCGAGCAGGCGGACGGATTCGCCCGGGTCCTGCTCGGTGCCGGATGCGGCCCGGACGACGAGCGGCGGACCGCCGCCCTGATCGGCCATCTGCTGGAGCGGGCCGCGCTCCGGGGCCACACGGCGCAGGACGCCGCGACCGTGGGGGCCGCGCTCGCCGAGCGCTCGGTGACCGACCCCGCCGCGGCCGTGGAGCACGCCGTCTCCGAGGGCGTCGTCCTGGCCTTCCGGGACGGGGAGGAGGAGCCGGAGTCCGGAGCCCCCGAGGAACCCGGCGCCGACGCCGACGGGGCCGGGCAGGAACCGGCGCGGGTGCTGCTCGGCCTCGACCGCTACGCACTCGCCGAGGAAAGCCTCGCCGACGGCCTCGCCCGGCTGGTCAACGCCTGCGAGAAGGACGCGGACTGGACGGAGGCGGCCTCGGCCGCGGGCTCCCCCTCGGCATCCGAGCTGATCCGCGCGGTCGCGGCCCACGGCCTCGTGGCGCACACCGGCGGCGAGGCCGCCAGGGCCGAACCCGCCGCCCTGATCACCGCGGCCCGCGGCCTGGGGCTGCGCGCCCTGGGTGCCACGCACAGCGCCGACGGCAGACGCCGGCTGGCCGACGCGACCGGCGACCGGGCGACGGCCGTCACGCTCGCCGGGCTGCTCTCCGGCGCGGAGGGACCCGGACGGGACGAGGAGGGCGCGATCGCCGTCGACCTGCTCGTCGTGCTCGACGCCCCGCAGCTGGACGTCGAGACCGCCGCGATGCTGGTCGAGTCCCTCGCCGACGGCACCCGTCTGGTGCTCAGCGGTGACCCCGGAGTGCTGGGATCGGCCGGTGCGGGCCGGGTGTTCGCGGATGTGCTCGCGGCCCGTGCCTGCCCGCAGGTCGCCTCCCGCACCCCCGACCCGGGGCCGATCGGCGAGCTGGTCTCCGGCATCGGCATCGGCGAGCTGAACCAGGTCGAGGCGCCCGGCAAGGAAGTGGTGATCGTCCCCGTGCGCGACGCGGGCGAGGCGGTGCACCGCACCGTGCAGCTGGTGGCCGACTCGGTGCCGCGCGCCATCGGCGTACCGTCGTCCGACACCCAGGTCATCACCGTCGGCCACGGCGGCTCGGCGGGGACCCGTGCGCTGAACGCGGCGCTGAAGCAGCGGCTCAACCCCGGTCCGGGGCGGTTCGGCGGCTTCGACCCGGGCGACCGCGTCGTCCACGTCCCGGCGCCCGGCAGGACCGTGCCCGCGGTGGTCGTCTCGGCGGACGCCGAGGGCCTGCATCTGGACTGCGGGGGCACGGAGGTGGTCGTACCGCAGGAGCGGGTGGAGTCCTCCGTGCGCCACGGCTGGGCCCTCAGCGCCCACCAGGCGGCCGGAATGCGGTGGCCCGCGGTGGTGGTCGTGCTGCCGGGGGACGCGGCGCAGGGGCTCGACCGGACCTGGGTGTACACCGCCTTCGGCCGCGGCGAACGTCATCTGTCCGTCGTCCACGGGGTGGACCAGGCGCTCCCGCGAGCGGTCGCCCGCCCCCCGGCCCAGGACCGCACGACACGGCTGCGCGCCCTGTTGGAGGCGTCCGCCCGGTGACACGGCCGTCGGGCGGGCCCGGTCGCGGGCCCGCCCGGCGGGTCAGGAACCGTCCACGACCATGCGGGGTTCCTCTTCCGGTTCGTCCTCGTCGAAGACGGCGCTGACGTCGAAGCGGCAGACCACCAGCTGCGGATCCGCTTCGTCGAACGGCGCGCCGAGCCACTCCCCCGCCTCGGGGAGTTCGTCGGCGGCCGTGACCCACAGCGTGGAGTCGCCCTCCTCCAGCCCGAACTCCGCGTGCCTGGAGGCGATCTCGTCCGGTTCGTACTCGCCGAAGAGCACTCCGAGCGCCGCGTGGACGCTGGAGCCGACGACCGCGGCGTTCTCGCTCCGGTCGTCCCGATCGAGGTCGGCGATCCGCTGGGCCTGGGCGAGCAGCCTCGGCGGCTCCACCACCGCGTAGTCGCGCCGGATCAGCACGCTGAGCGCGTTCGGTTCCTCGGGTCCGGTGTACGGCGGCAGGGCGTCCTCCGCCCCCGGGATCTCGAAGGGGGTGACTTCGTCGTAGCGGTCGTAGAGCAACTCGTCGTAGGACTCGGCGGCAGCGGCCAGTGCGTTGAACGCGTCGTAGACGGCCGTGTCGTCGTCCCCGGTACGGCGTTCGACCGCCGCGAGATGGTGGTCGAGCGCGGCTTTGACCGCCTCCGCGGCGGCGCGTACCTCGGCAGCGGTGGGCTGCGCAGCATCAGACATGGTGCAGACGCTATCCGTACCCGGGCTCTGCCCGCACAATAGATGCGATGCCGGAATACGAATTTGTCGATGTGTACGTACCGCGCGGGCTCTCCCGCAAGGAGACGGCCCGCCTGCTGACCGACCACGCCGAGTACGGTCACTGGGAGTTGGACCGGCTGACGCTGCGTCGCGACGGCAGCCGCAGAGTGCGGTTGCGCCGACGGATCATCCGCCAGCTCCGCGCCACCTGGTGAGACGGAACGGGCCCCGCGGTGGCGGGGCCCGTCCGTTTCGGCGTGCTCGCGTCGCCGCTCCGGTCCGTTATGCGGACAGTCGGGCGCGGCGGTAGAGCATGGTGCCCGCACCCGCGAGCAGCAGCCCCGCGCTCGCCGGGACCAGCAGGTCGAGCCCGCCCGCGCCGGTGTGCGCAAGCTGTTCGACGTGCTGCGGTTCGGGCTTGTTCGGCACGGTCGGCACGGTCGGCACGGTCGGCTTCTCCGGTGTCGGAGGCTTCGGCTTCTCCGGTGTCGGAGGCTTGGGCTCGGTGACCGGAGGCTCGACGGGCGGCGTGACGACGTCCGTGCCGTTCTCGCAGTCGTTGCCGAAGGTGGGGTTGAGCAGCCCCCCGATGGTGATGCTGTTCCCGCAGACGTTCACGGGGATGTCGACGGGCACCGCGACGTTGTTGCCGGACAGCACACCCGGCGAGCCCTTCGCGACGCCCTGGGCCGTCGCCCCGCCGCCGAGCGGGGCCCGGTGCTTGCCCGTGCCCGGCCGGCTCGCGTCGGTCAGGTCGCCGGAGACCTGGCTGCCGGAGGCGTGCTTGCCCTGGGAGCCGTCCTGCGAGCCGTTCCCGCAGGTGTTTCCGAACGCCGGGTTGAGCAGCGCCACGACGTCCACGGAGTTGCCGCACACGTTGACCGGCACGTGAACCGGAATCTGTACCGAATTCCCTGAAAGCACCCCCGGGGAATCCGTTGCGCCGCCGGACGCTCCCGCGTCGGCGTGCGCGTAACCGCCGCTCAGCGCGAGTGCGCCACCGGCGGCCGCCATGGTGATCAGGCCTTTGCGCGTGACCTGTCGCATAGGTGTTTCCTGCCTTCTAAACCTTCCGGAGAACCCCCGGACTCGACCGTGCGGGGGCGGGGTACCAGCGACCCCGGAGTGCATGGCATGCACTCCGGGGCCGACCGGATTCAAACCCTCAAGGGTTGACGCACAACGTCAGGCGTTGACGCAGGTGTTGCCGAAGGTGGGGTTCAGCAGCCCGATCACGCTGATCGTGTTGCCGCACGCGTTCACCGGAACGTGGATCGGCGCCTGGACGACGTTGCCCGAGATCACGCCGGGGTTGCCGACACCGGCGCCCTGGGCACCGGAGTCCGCGACGGCCATGCCCGCACCCGCGAGCACCAGGCCACCAGTGACAGCCGCAGCAGCGACGACCTTCTTGATCATGATTCCTCCTAGTTGGCAATGCGGCCCCAGCCGCGGACCGCATCACGTGTAACGAGGAAGAAGTAATCGGGCTACGAGCGTATGGTTCCTTTCACCCGTTCCAGTCAAATGCGCACGCGCTGTCGATTATTGGCGCGGGAATTCGGCGAAAACCGGCAGCGGGTCAGCAGTTGTCGATGAAACGGTCGAGCACCCGCACGCCGAACTTCAGGCCGTCCACCGGCACCCGCTCGTCCACGCCGTGGAACATGCCCGCGAAGTCGAGCTCCGGCGGCAGCTTCAGCGGGGCGAAGCCGAAGCAGCGGATGCCGAGGTCGTCGAAGGACTTCGCGTCGGTGCCGCCGGAGAGCATGTACGGCACGGCGCGCGCGATCGGGTCCTCCGCCTTCAGGGCGACCTGCATGGCGTCCACGAGCCCGCCGTCGAAGCTGGTCTCCAGCGCCTTGTCGCCGTGCACGTCCTCGCGCTTCACGCGCGGGCCGAGGATCCGGTCCAGGTCGGCCAGGAACTCCTCCTCGTAGCCGGGCAGGAACCGGCCGTCGACGTGGGCGGTGGCCTGGCCGGGGATCACGTTCACCTTGTAGCCGGCGCCGAGCATGGTGGGGGCGGCGGAGTTGCGGAGCGTGGCGCCGATCATCTTGGCGATGCCGCCCAGCTTGGCGAGCGTGGCCTCCATGTCCTCCGGGTCGAGCGGGGTGCCGAGCGCGTCGGACAGTTCGTCGAGGAAGGAGCGCACGGTCTTGGTCACCCGGACCGGCCACTTGTGCCGCCCGAGCCGTCCGACCGCCTCGCAGAGCTCGGTGATCGCGTTGTCGTCGTTGGTCATCGAGCCGTGGCCGGCGGTGCCGTCCACGGTGAGCCGCATCCAGTGCATGCCCTTCTCGGCCGTCTCGACGAGGTAGAGCCGCAGGTTCTCGTTGACCGTGAAGGAGAAACCGCCGACCTCGCCGATCGCCTCGTTGACCCCCTCGAAGAGGTCGCGGTGGTTGTCGACCAGGTACCGCGCGCCGTACGTGCCGCCCGCCTCCTCGTCCGCGAGGAAGGCGAGGACGATGTCGCGCGGGGGCTTGCGGCCGCTGCGCATCCGGTCGCGGACGACCGCGAGGGTCATCGCGTCCATGTCCTTCATGTCGACCGCGCCTCGGCCCCACACGCAGCCGTCCGCGACCTCGCCCGAGAACGGGTGGTGCGTCCAGTCGTGCGCGTTGGCCGGAACCACGTCGGTGTGGCCGTGGATCAGCAGCGCGGGCCGGGACGGGTCCTCGCCCTCGATCCGTGCCACCGTCGAGGCCCGGCCCTTGTGGGACTCGAAGATCCGGGGTTCCAGCCCGACCTCGGCGAGCTGCTCCGCGACGTACTCGGCGGCGCGCCGCTCCCCCGGCCCCGAGTGGTCCCCGTAGTTGCTGGTGTCGATCCGGATCAGCTCACGGCAGAGGTCCACGACCTCGTCCTCGCCTGAGACCGTCCGGGCCGTACTGGTCTCGCTCACGCTGTTTCCTTCCACTGTGGCTGCGGTGCTCCTCCTCATCCTCCCGCTCATGGCCCGCGCGCCCAAGGGCACCCGCCCCTCGTCATGCGTCCTTCGCGCAGTCCGGGGCGTGATCGAGCACCCTCGAATGTTTGCTATTGTTTTCCACGTCGGAACGGGCAGTGGCCCGCGAGACAGACACCTTGTCCGGGTGGCGGAATGGCAGACGCGCTAGCTTGAGGTGCTAGTGCCCTTTATCGGGCGTGGGGGTTCAAGTCCCCCCTCGGACACAGCGGCGAGTGCCGGTCAGGAGAGATCCTGACCGGCATTTTGCGTTGCGCCCGTGCGAGGGGCGACGGCCGGGTGGACGGCGAGACGGTACCGACACCCGGGAGACGAGACGAGGAGCCGGCATCATGAGCAGCGCGGTACGGGTGGGCGGACCCCGATGAGGGGGCGTGCGAAGGCCCCGGCGGCGCCGCTGGCGCAGCGGGAAGGGATCGATCCGGTGCGGCTGCGGCTCCCGGAGGACCCGGACGGGGCGTGGCCGACGGTCCGCGATCATCTGGTGGCGCGGTTCGGGGACGCGATCGGGGCGGCCCGGGTGGACGCCATGCTCGCCGAGGGGCGGTTCGTCTCCGTGCGGGGCCCGGTGTCCGCCGACGAGCCGTACGAGGCGGGCGGGTACCTGTGGTTCCACCGGGATTTCGCACCGGAGGAGCCGGTGCCGTTCCCGGTCGGTGTCGTGCACCGGGACGCACATCTCGTCGTCGCGGACAAGCCGCACTTCCTGGCGACCACCCCGCGTGGCCGGCACGTCACCGAAACCGCGGTGGCCCGGCTGCGCCGGGAGCTGGATCTGCCCGAGCTCCAGCCCGCGCACCGGCTGGACCGGCTGACCGCGGGCCTGGTCCTGTTCGTCGTACGGTCCGGGGAGCGGGGCGCGTACCAGACGATGTTCCGGGACCGTCTGGTGCGCAAGGAGTACGAGGCGGTGGCGCCGTACGATCCCCGCACGGCCCTTCCCCGGACGGTGCGCAGCCGGATCGTGAAGGAGCGCGGGGTCGTCGCCGCCCGCGAGGAGCCGGGCGAGCCGAACAGCGAGAGCCGGATCGAGCTGCTGGAGCACCGGAAGGGGATCGGCCGCTACCGGCTGCTGCCCGCCACCGGGCGGACCCACCAGCTGCGGGTCCACATGAACGGTCTGGGGCTGCCGATCACGCACGATCCGGTCTATCCGGTGGTCGAGCCGGAGCGCGCCCCGGACGACTGGTCGCGGCCGTTGCAGCTCCTCGCCCGGGTCCTGGAGTTCACCGATCCGGTCACGGGCGAGGCGCGCCGCTTCGAGAGCGGGCTGCGGCTGGCCGCGTGGCCGGACCGGTGAGCGCCCGCGGTCCCGGAGCGGGGCGGGCGGCCTCCGGTCGGAAGGCCGCCCGGCCTGTTCTCAGTGACCGCGGGCGATCCACTCGTCGAGGTGCGGGGCCTCCGTGCCGACGGTCGTGGAGTCGCCGTGTCCGGTGCGGACGGCGGTCTCCGGCGGCAGGGTGAGGAGCCGGTCCCGGATCGACGCGACGATGGTCGGGAAGTGGGAGAAGGACCGTCCGGTGGCGCCGGGGCCGCCCTGGAACAGCGTGTCGCCCGTGAAGACGGTGCCCAGCTCGGGGGCGTACAGGCAGACGGCGCCGGGGGCGTGTCCCGGGGTGTGCAGCACCCGGAGGGTGGTTCCGGCGACCTCCAGCACCTGGCCGTCGGCCAGTTCGCCGTCCGGGGCGCGGTCCGGGTGGGTCTGCTCCCACAGCGGCAGGTCGTCGGGGTGCAGCAGGACCGGCGCGCCGGTGGCGGCGGCGAGGGCGGGGGCCGCGTCGATGTGGTCGTTGTGCGCGTGCGTGCAGACGATGGCGCGCAGCGTACGGCCGTTCAGCGCGGCCTCGATGGCGGCGGCGTCGTGGGCGGCGTCGACGACGATCGCCTCGGCGTCGTCCCCGATGATCCAGACGTTGTTGTCGACGTCCCACTCCCCGCCGTCGAGGGCGAAGGTGCCGGAGGTGACGAGGTGGTCGATGCGGGCGGCCATCAGAGGATCACCACCGAGCGCAGCACGTCGCCGTCGTGCATCCGGGCGAACGCCTGCTCGACGTCGCCGAGCCCGATGGTCTCGGTGACGAACGCGGCGAGGTCGATCCGGCCCTGCTGGTGCAGGTCCACGAGCATCGGGAAGTCGCGCGAGGGCAGGCAGTCGCCGTACCAGGAGGACTTGAGCGAGCCGCCGCGGCCGAAGACGTCGAGCAGCGGGAGTTCCAGCTGCATCTCCGGGGTGGGGACGCCGACCAGGACGACGGTGCCCGCGAGGTCGCGGGCGTAGAAGGCCTGCTTGTACGTCTCCGGGCGGCCGACCGCCTCGATGACCACGTCCGCCCCGTTGCCGCCGGTCAGGGCGCGGATCGCCTCGACCGGGTCGGTGGAGCGGGAGTTGACGGTGTGCGTGGCGCCCATCGTCTTCGCCGTCTCCAGCTTGCGGTCGTCGATGTCGACGGCGATGATCTTCGCCGCGCCGGCCAGCCGGGCGCCCGCGATCGCCGCGTCGCCGACGCCGCCGCAGCCGATCACGGCGACCGAGTCGCCGCGGCCGACCTGGCCGGTGTTGATGGCGGCGCCGATGCCCGCCATCACGCCGCAGCCGAGCAGCCCGGCGACGGCCGGGGAGACCTCCGGGTCGACCTTGGTGCACTGGCCGGCGGCGACCAGGGTCTTCTCGGCGAACGCGCCGATGCCGAGCGCGGGCGACAGCTCCGTGCCGTCGAGCAGCGTCATCTTCTGCTTCGCGTTGTGGGTGTCGAAGCAGTACCAGGGGCGGCCGCGCAGACATGCCCGGCACTGGCCGCACACGGCCCGCCAGTTGAGGACGACGAAGTCGCCGGGGGCGACGTCCGTGACGCCCTCGCCGACGGACTCCACCACGCCGGACGCCTCGTGGCCGAGCAGGAACGGGAAGTCGTCGTTGATCCCGCCCTGCTTGTAGTGCAGATCGGTGTGGCAGACGCCGCACGCCTGGATCTTCACCACGGCCTCACCGGGGCCCGGGGCCGGGATCACGATCGTCTCGACCCGTACCGGCTCGTTCTTTCCCGGTGCGATGACTCCTTGCACCTGCTGCGACATACCGCGGTCTCCCTGTTTCCGTCATTTCGTGAAGATCGAACGCGGACAACCGTACGCCCCGTGAGGGTGTCACGGCGGCGCGCCGCGTTGGCGGGAAACAACTGCCGCACCCCCGGCGGGAGATGCCATTTTCGGTCAGATGCCGCATATCGCTGAACTCCGGCGTCTTCCGGGCCGTCCTTCGATGCGCAGGGGCTGCCGGACCGATACCTGCGGGGGCAGGGGTCTCGTGGTCCACCAGCAGTGAAATGACGGATCATGGGGGGAAACCTTGATCGAGATCACTGAGACCACGGAGCGGGCAGGCCGGCGGGCCGAGGATCCGGGACCGGTTGCCGGGGCGGTCGCGCCCGTGGCGCCGGCCGGCGGACTCGTGCCGTACGTCGACGCGTTGCCCGTCCCGCGGGTGCTCCGCCCGCAGAGCGGTGACGTGCTCCGCGAGACCGAGATCGCGCTGTCGCCCACCTGGGTGCGGCTGCACGCGCAGCTGCCGCCGACGCTGATGTGGGGGTACGACGGCACGGTGCCGGGGCCGACCATCGAGGTGCGGCGCGGGGAGCGGATCAGGATCGCCTGGACCAACCGCATCCCCAGGGGCAGCGAGTACCCGGTCACGGCGGTGGAGGTCGGCCCGGTGAAGCAGGGCGAACCGGCACCGCACAACCGTCCCGGACGCGACGGCGTCGAGCCGGATCCGGACGTCGCCGCGCTGCCCGCCTGGACAGTGACGCATCTGCACGGGGCGCAGACCGGTGGCGGCAACGACGGCTGGGCGGACAACGCGGTCGGCTTCGGCGACGCGCAGCTGTCGGAGTATCCGAACGACCATCAGGCCGCCCAGTGGTGGTATCACGACCATGCCATGAACATCACCCGGTGGAACGTCTACGCCGGGCTCGTCGGCACCTATCTGATCAGGGACGACGAGGAGGACGCGCTCGGTCTGCCGTCCGGTGGGCGGGAGTTGCCGCTGATCCTCGCCGACCGCAATCTGGACACCGACGCGGACGGCCGGCTCAACGGGCGGCTGCTGCACAAGACGACGGTGATCACCGAGGCCGATCCGGAGACCGGGAAGCCGGTGTCGCTGCCGTTCTTCGGCCCGTACACGACGGTCAACGGCCGCATCTGGCCGCATCTGGAGGTGGACGACGCCTGGTACCGCTTCCGGCTCGTCAACGCGTCCAACGCGCGGATCTACGATCTGGTGCTGGTGGACGAGGAGAACAACCCGGTGCCGGGGGTGATCCGGCAGATCGGCAGCGACGGCGGGCTGTTGCCCCGTCCGGTGCCGGTCGACTTCGACGAGGCGCTGCCGCGGCTGACGATCGCCCCGGCCGAACGGTTGGACCTGCTGGTGGACTTCTCGGCGCTGGCCGGGCGCCGGGTCCGGCTGGTCAACAGCGGCAGGCTCGCGCCGGGGGTGCCGGACCCGGCGGCGAACGTGCCGTTCCCGCAGGTGATGGAGTTCCGGGTGCGGGAGACGGGGCGGCGGGACGGTTTCGAGCTGCCCGAGGTGCTGTCGGGTTCCTTCCGGCGGTACGAGCACGGCCGGGTGGAGCACGGGCACCGGCTCGTGGTGCTGACGGCGCCCGGCACGGTCGGCGGCGGCGGTCACCCGGAGATCTGGGAGATGGCGGAGGTCGAGGACCCGGCGACGGTGCCGGTGCCCTCGGACGGTGTCGTCCAGATCCGGGGCGAGGACGGCACGGTGCGCACGTACCGCAGGATCGCGCGGACCTTCAACGACGGTCTCGGTTTCACGGTCGGCGAGGGCTCGTTCGAGCAGTGGTCGTTCCTCAACCTGGGCGGTCCGACGCACCCGATGCACATCCATCTGGCGGACTTCCAGGTGATGGGCCGGGAGGCGTACGAGGTCGACGGCTTCGACCCGGCACTCGGCGGGACCCGCTCCCCGGTGGCGTTCGACCACGGCACCACGATCGCGGTGGCGCCGAACGAGCAGGGCTGGAAGGACGTCTTCCGGGTGCCGGCGGGGCAGTTGGTGAAGGTGCTCGGGAGGTTCGACGGGGCGTACGGGCGGTTCATGTACCACTGCCATCTGCTGGAGCACGAGGACATGGGCATGATGCGGCCGTTCGTCGTGATGCCGCCCGAGGCGGTGAAGTTCGACCACGGCGCCGGGCACGGCGGCCACCAGGGGCACGGCGGCTGACCGACCGACGTCCGGCTGTCCGGCTGTCCGGCTGTCCGGCTGGACATCGGTGGCCCCCGCGGGATCGTTCCGCGGGGGCCGTCGCACGTCCGGGGCGCGGGACGGCCCTCAGGGGGCGAGGATGTCCAGCTCGTGCAGGGCGCCCACCGCGATCTCCTTCGTCAGCCGTTCCGCCTCGGCGGCGTCGCCCCCGCGCACCGCTTCGGCGACCCGGACGTGGAGGGTGACGGCCGCCGGGTCGGGGTCCTCGAACATCACCCGGTGGTGGGTGCGGCCCGTCAGGACCTCGGCGACGACGTCGCCGAGCCGCGCGAACATCTCGTTGCCGGAGGCGTCGAGCACGATCCGGTGGAACGCGGTGTCGTGTTCCAGGTAGCCCTCCAGCTGCCCGCCGCGCGAGGTGGCGACCATGCCGAGCGCGCATTCGGTGAGGGCCGCGCACTGTTCCGGGGTGGCGTTGCGGGCGGCGAGACCGGCCGCGACCGGTTCGACGGCCGAACGCAGCACGGTCAGGGAGCGCAGCTGGCGCGGGCGGTCGCTGCCGGCCAGCCGCCACCGGATGACCTGCGGGTCGTACACGTTCCACGTCTCGGTGGGCCGCACGGTCACGCCGACCCGGCGCCGGGACTCGACCAGGTGCATGGACTCCAGGACGCGGACCACCTCGCGCACGACGGTGCGCGAGACGTCGAAGCGCTGGGCCAGCTCGTCGGTGCGCAGCACCTGTCCCGGCCGGTGCACCCCCGCGGCGATCTCCAGACCCAGGGTGTCCAGCACATGGGTATGCAGCCCGGGGCCCTGTGTGGTCATGGGGACCAGCCTACGGGGCGCCCCCGTGAGCAAAAAAGTACGACGTTTACATCACAGCATCTTGAATAAGTCGTACCTTTGGGTTTCAGTAGCGCGACGGACCGATGTCGAGGAAGACATCGACGAAGACTGCGAGGCACCACCCATGAGCACCCCCCACGTCGTCGTGGTGATGGGCGTGGCAGGGACCGGCAAGACCACGATCGGCCCCCTGCTCGCCGCCGAACTGGGCGTTCCGTACGCCGAGGGCGACGATTTCCATCCCGCGGCGAACATCGCCAAGATGTCGGCCGGCGTCCCGCTGGGCGACGAGGACCGGTGGCCCTGGCTCGACGCGATCGGCCGGTGGGCACACGGCCGGGCGGGGCTCGGCGGAGTGGTGAGCAGCTCGGCGCTCAAGCGGGCCTACCGGGACCGGCTGCGGGCCGGGGCCCCGGACGCGGTCTTCCTCCATCTGACCGGCGACCGGGCCCTCATCGAGAGGCGCATGGCGGAGCGCAAGGGCCATTTCATGCCCACCGCGCTGCTCGATTCGCAGTTCGCCGCCCTGCAGCCGCTGCAGGAGGACGAGGCCGGTGTCCCGGTCGACGTGTCCGGCACCCCTGAAGAAATCACCCAGCGAGCCGTCGCCGCGTTGCGCCGGCTCGAGGACTAAGGACCACCACCGTGACCAGTCTCAGCGTCGAGACGCTGGCGGCGGACGCCGTCGAACCGATCACCTCGGCGGGCAACGCGCAGTTGGGCATCGCAGTCCTGGCGGGCATCGCCGTCATCGTTCTGCTCATCACCAAGTTCAAGGTGCACGCGTTCCTCGCGTTGACCATCGGTTCGCTGGCGCTCGGTTCGTTCGCCGGGGCCGCTCCGGCCAGGACGATCGAGAGCTTCACCGCCGGTCTCGGCTCGACCGTCGCCGGGGTCGGTGTCCTCATCGCGCTCGGCGCCGTCCTGGGCAAGCTGCTGGCCGACTCCGGCGGCGCGGACCAGATCGTCGACACCATCCTCGCCAGGGCGAGCGGGCGGGCCATGCCGTGGGCGATGGTGCTGATCGCCTCGATCATCGGGCTGCCGCTGTTCTTCGAGGTCGGGATCGTGCTGCTGATCCCGGTGGTGCTGCTCGTCGCGAAGCGCGGCAACTACTCCCTGATGCGGATCGGCATCCCGGCGCTGGCCGGTCTCTCCGTGATGCACGGGCTGATCCCGCCGCACCCCGGCCCGCTGGTGGCGATCGACGCCCTCGACGCCAACCTCGGCGTCACGCTGATGCTGGGCGTGCTGGTCGCGATACCGACCGTGATCGTCGCGGGGCCGCTCTTCTCCCGCTACGCGGCCCGCTGGGTGGACATCCAGGCGCCGGAGAAGATGATCCCGCAGCGCCCCTCAAAGGAGCTGGACCGTCGTCCCGGCTTCGGCGCCACCCTGGCGACGATTCTGCTGCCCGTCGTGCTGATGCTGGTCAAGGCCCTGGTCGACATCGTCGTGGACGACCCGGAGCAGAGCGTCCAGAAGGTCACCGATGTGATCGGCTCGCCGCTGATCGCGCTGCTCGCGGCCGTGGTGGTCGGCATGTTCACGCTGGGCCGGGCGGCCGGTTTCTCCAAGGACCGGCTCTCCGTCACCGTCGAGAAGTCCCTGGCCCCGATCGCGGGCGTGCTGCTGATCGTGGGCGCGGGCGGCGGCTTCAAGCAGACCCTCATCGACGCCGGCGTGGGCCGGATGATCCTGGACTTCTCCCAGAACTGGTCGATCCCGGCGCTGCTGCTGGGCTGGCTGATCGCCGTCGCGATCCGGCTCGCGACCGGTTCGGCGACCGTGGCCACCATTTCGGCGGCCGGTCTGGTCGCCCCGCTGGCCGCCGACATGTCCACGGCCCAGGCCGCTCTGCTGGTCCTCGCCGTCGGCGCGGGTTCCCTCTTCTTCAGCCACGTCAACGACGCCGGTTTCTGGCTGGTGAAGGAGTACTTCGGCATGGACGTCGGCCAGACGGTGAAGACCTGGTCGTTCATGGAGACCATCATCTCCGTGGTCGCGCTCGCCTTCGTCCTGCTGCTGTCGCTGGTTGTCTGAGGGCTGTCCCGCCACCTGGCGGGACAGCCCTTGGCGGCGGCCTCCCGCACGGTCCTCCTCCCCCCGGGGTTCGCCCGGGGGCCGTCCCCGACGGCGTCCGTCGGCCCGGTGCGCACGCCACGGCGCGCCCCGGCCCGGCGGGCGCCGTCGTCGTATCGGCCGCGGCCCTCCGTCAACTGCGGCCTTCGCGCACCTGGTTGACGGCTCCGGCCGGGCACCGCCCCGGCACCGGGCCCGGCGGCCCATGCCAGACTTGGCGCCATGTCGAACCGTGAACCCCTCAAGCCCTTCCTGCTCGCCTTCCCGGGACCGCTGCGCGATCAGCTGGTCGGGGCGGTCCTCACCGGGACGAAGGTCTCGACGACCGGGCTGCTCGCGGAGTACGAGGCGGAGCGGGAGGAGCTGCCGCCGGTGGGCGAGCGGTCCGCGCTGATCGACTCGGACGGCCGGGAGACCGCGGTGCTGGAGGTGACGGAGGTACGGGTGCTGCGTCTGGGCGACGTCGATCTCCAGCACGCGATCGACGAGGGCGAGGGCTACACGTCGGTGGCCGAGTGGCGTGCGGGGCACGAGAAGTTCTGGCACAGCGACGAGATGCGGGAGGCGCTCGGCGACCCGGACTTCACCGTCGACGACGACACCATGGTCGTCGCCGAACGGTTCCGCGTCGTCGAACTGCTGGGCCCCGTCGTGGGGGCGAAGGAGCGGTAGGCGGCGGTCCGGGGGCGCCTCCCCCCGGCCCGATCCGGCCGGGGGGGGCGGGCCCGTCGGCAGCCCGTGCGCCCCGGGCGACGGCCCCCTAGACGACGGCCCGCGCCGCCGCCCGGCCCGCCGCTCGGCCGGAGAAGATGCAGCCGCCGAGGAAGGTCCCTTCCAGCGAGCGGTAGCCGTGCACCCCGCCGCCGCCGAAACCGGCCGCCTCCCCCGCCGCGTACACGCCGGGCAGGGGTTCGCCGTCCGCGGTCAAAACCCGGGAGGACAGGTCCGTCTCCAGCCCGCCGAGCGACTTGCGGGTCAGGATGTTCAGCCGTACGGCGATCAGCGGGCCGGCCTTGGGGTCCAGGATGCGGTGCGGCGGCGCCGTGCGGATCAGCTTGTCGCCGAGGTAGGCGCGGGCCCCGTGGATCGCGGTGATCTGGAGGTCCTTGGTGAAGGGGTTGGCGATCTCGCGGTCGCGCGCGGTGATCTCGCGGCGCAGTTCGGCCTCGTCGATCAGCGGTTCGTCGGTGAGCGCGTTCATGCCCCGGACCAGGGCGGCGAGGTCCTTCTCGACGACGAAGTCCACGCCGTTGTCCATGAACGCCTTCACCGGCGCCGGGACGTCCGCGCGGGCCCGGCCGATCACGTCGCGGACCGACTTCCCGGTCAGGTCGGGGTTCTGCTCGGAGCCGGAGAGCGCGAATTCCTTGCCGATGATCTTCCGGTCGAGGACGAACCAGGTGTGGTCGTGGCCCGACTTCATGATGTGTTCGAGGGTGCCGAGGGTGTCGAAGCCCGGGAAGAGCGGCACCGGCAGCCGGCGGCCCCGGGCGTCGAGCCAGAGCGAGGACGGGCCGGGCAGGATCCGGATGCCGTGCCGGGCCCAGATCGGGTTCCAGTTCTCGATGCCCTCGGTGTAGTGCCACATGCGGTCGCGGTTGATGTGGTGGGCGCCCGCCTCCTCGGCGATGCCGAGCATGAGGCCGTCGACGTGGGCGGGGACGCCGGAGAGCAGCTTCGCGGGCGGGGTGCCGAGCCGGGCGGGCCACTGCTTGCGCACCAGGTCGTGGTTGCCGCCGATGCCGCCCGAGGTGACGATCACCGCCTGGGCCCTCAGCTCGAACGTGCCGGTCGCCCGGCGGCTGCTCGCGGTGCCGCGGGCCGCCGCGCTCTGCTCCAGCACCTCGCCGGTCACCGTGTCGACGGTGCCCGCGGTGCGACCGAGCCCCGTGACCCGGTGGCGGAACCGGAACCGTACGAGGCCCTTGGCGGCGCCCTCGCGCACCCGGCGCTCGAAGGGGGCGACGATGCCGGGGCCGGTGCCCCAGGTGATGTGGAAGCGGGGTACGGAGTTGCCGTGGCCGTTCGCGTCGTAGCCGCCGCGCTCGGCCCAGCCGACGACGGGGAAGATCCGCAGCCCCTGGGCGTGCAGCCAGGAGCGCTTCTCACCGGCCGCGAAGTCCACGTACGCCTCGGCCCACTTCCGCGGCCAGTGGTCCTCCTCGCGGTCGAAGCCCGCCGTGCCGAACCAGTCCTGGAGGGCCAGCTCGTGGCTGTCCTTGATCCTCATCCGGCGCTGTTCGGGCGAGTCGACGAGGAAGAGCCCGCCGAAGGACCAGTGCGCCTGACCGCCGATCGACTGCTCGGGCTCCTGGTCGAGCAGGATCACCGAGCGGCCCGCTTCGACCAGCTCGGCGGTGGCCACCAGGCCGGCGAGTCCTGCCCCGATCACGATCACATCAGCGTCGTACGCCATGGGTCCCATCCTGTCGGGGCGATCCGGTCGCGGCCGTGGTCCGGTCCCGGAGCCGGAGGTTACTGGTGCGTCAGATCTTCGGCACCCGGTCGCCACGGCGTCAACCGCCCGGTCGGCGGCACTCCGGCCGCGCCTTCGGGGTGCAGCCGCTATCGTCGGTACAAATCCACCCACTTCTGGCCTGACTCGAGGTAGAAGCGTGTCGGTGCCGGTCCTCGTGCTCGCCGTGAGTGCCGCCTGCTGTCTGGGATTCGGCTTCGTCCTCCAGCAGGCCGCCGCCTCGCACGCCCCGAGAAGCGACTACCTGTCCCCCCGGCTGCTGCTGGACCTGATGCGGGTGCCGAGCTGGCTGGCCGGGATCGGGCTGATGGTCTGCGGCATGGTGCTGGGCGCCCTGGCCCTGGGCAAGGGCGAGGTGTCCGTCGTCGAACCGCTCCTCGCGACCAATCTGCTCTTCGCGATGACCCTGTCCCGGCACCGCACCGGTCAGCGGCTCGGCCGGCAGGGGTGGGCCGGGCTCTGGCTGCTGGCCGGCGGGGTCGCGGCCTTTCTGCTGGCGGGCCGGCCGGAGGGCGGCGAGGCGGTCTCCAGCGCGCTGCGGCACTGGCTGGTGATCGGGGTGGTCGTGGGCGCCGCCCTGCTGCTCACCACCGTCGCCAGGCGCTCCCGGTCCGGGGTCGCCCCGGCCCTGCTCGCGGTGGCGGCCGGTCTGCTGTACGGACTCCAGGACGCCCTCACCCGGGTCAGCGGGCAGCTGCTGTCCCACGGCGGGTGGGAGGCGCTGGTGACGGGGTGGCAGCCGTACGCCGTGGTGGCGCTGGGGGTCACCGGACTGCTCCTGGTGCAGAGCGCGTTCGAGACGGGCCCGCTGCGGGTCTCGCTGCCCCCGCTGACCGCCTCCCAGCCGCTGGCCGGGATCGCCTGCGGGGTCGGCTTCCTCGGCGACCGGCTGCGCACCGACGCCGGGGCGCTGGTCTGGCAGGCGGTCGGGCTCGTCGCGATCGTCGTCGGGATCGTGCTGCTCGGGCTGCACCCGGCGATGCCGGAGGGGTCCGTGGGCGGGCGCCGCGAGAAGAGCCTCCAGCCGCACTGAGCGGGGCCGTCCGACTGCCGGGCGGGCCCCGCCCCGGTTTTTAATAATGGCCAGCATTAGACTGCTGTCATGACGCGAACGTCCGGACAGGCCACCAGGGAGAAGTTGATCCGCGCGGCGGAGGAGGTCTTCGCCGCGCAGGGTCCCGACGGCGCCCAGCTGCGGGACGTCGTCCGGCTGGCGGGCCAGGCCAACCCCTCCGCGGTCCAGTACCACTTCGGCTCCCGGGCCGGACTGCTCGACGCCGTGATGGCGGGCCGCCAGGCCCGTACCGAGCGGGTGCTGGCACCGCTGCTCGACGCCCTGGACGAGGACTGCGGGGCACGGGAGCTGCTCACCGCGCTGGTGACGGCCGAGGCGAGCCTGCTCGCCGACGACCGCGGCCTGCGCTGTCTGCGGATCTCGGCCCGGCTCAGCCATGAGACCGGACTGCGGACCGGCCGGCCGCACCCCGTTCTGGACGGCACCGGATACGGGCGGCTGATCGGCCGCCTCGGGGACCGTCTGGGCGGGCTGCCCGCCCCCGTGCGCCTGGAACGCCTGGACCTGGCGCTCACCCTGATCGGCGCGGCGCTGGCCGACCGCGCCCGCCAGCGTCTCGACGGCATCGAACCACTGACCGGCGACGCGTTCTTCCTCGCCGATCTCGTCGAGACCACCACCGCGTTCCTGCACGCCCCCGTGCCGGGCGGCGGGTGACCGCCCGCAGGACCGCAACCACGTACCACTCGCACCACTTGCCACCTGCACCACATGGAGGAAGCGACATGACCGACAAGAGCAGCCTCACCGACAAGACCGTCGTCATCACCGGCGGCGCCCGGGGCCTGGGCGCCGAGGCCGCCCGCCTCGCGGTGGCGGGCGGCGCCGATGTGGTGATCACCGACGTGCTCGACGAGGAGGGCGCCGCCACCGCCGCGGAGCTGGGGGCGAAGGCCCGCTTCCTGCACCACGACGTGACCTCCGAGGAGGACTGGCAGCGCGTCGCCGAGTTCGCCGTCGCCGAGTTCGGACGCCTCGACGGGCTGGTCAACAACGCCGGCGTGTCGACCGGCCAGCCGCTGGAGACCGAGACCGTCGAGCACTTCCGCAAGGTCCTCGACATCAATCTGACGGCCGTCTTCATCGGCATGAAGACGGTGATCCCGGTGATGAAGGAGAACGGCGGCGGCTCGATCGTCAACATCTCCTCGGCCGCCGGGCTGATGGGCCTCGCCCTGACCTCCAGCTACGGCGCGTCGAAGTGGGGCGTGCGCGGTCTGACGAAGATCGGCGCGGTGGAGCTCGGCACGGCGGGGATCCGGGTGAACTCCGTGCACCCCGGCATGGTCTACACGCCGATGACCGCGTCCGTCGGCATCCGGCAGGGCGACGGCAACTACCCGAACACCCCGATGGGCCGGGTCGGCGAGGCACCGGAGATCGCGGAGGCGGTCGTCTTCCTGCTCTCGGACGCCGCCTCGTACGTCACCGGCGCCGAGCTGGCCGTGGACGGCGGCTGGACCACGGGCCCGACCGTCAAGTACGTCATGGGGCAGTGACCGCCCCGCCCGGGACCCCCGCCCGGGGCCCCTCGGAGGGCGCGGCGGGGCGCTCGGCCGCCGGGAGCGGTGCCCGTCCCCGACGGCTGATGTTGGATGAGGGGCATGAACCCTTCTGACGAGATCCTGGACATCGTCGACGAGAACGACGTGGTCGTGGGACGGGCCCCGCGCGGGGAGGCGACCGCGCGGGGCCTTCGCCACCGCTGCGTCTTCATCGAGGTGCGGGACGCCGACGGCCGGCTCTTCGTCCACCGCAGGACCCCGACCAAGCTGGTCTTCCCGTCCCACTACGACATGTTCGTCGGCGGGGTGGTCGGCGCGGGCGAGTCCTACGACGAGGCGGCGCTGCGGGAGGCCGAGGAGGAGCTGGGGGTGTCCGGCCTGCCCCGGCCCGAGCCGCTCTTCACGTTCCTCTACGAGGGCGCCGGACACTCCTGGTGGTCCGCCGTCTACCGGGTGCGCTGCGAACTGCCGGTGGACCCGCAGGCGGAGGAGGTCGCCTGGCACGCCTTCCTCACCGAGGCGGAGCTCGCGGAGCGGATCGGCGACTGGGAGTGGGTGCCGGACGGGCTGGAGGCGTACCACCGGCTGCGTGCGTTCCGGGCCGGCGGGGCGGTGTCCTGAGTGCGGCCCGTACCTGTCGGCGAAACGGTGGACGACGAAGCGACGGACGGCGGAGCGGTGGACGGGGTTCGCGCGTGAACGAGTTCGTACGGGGCCTGCGGCTGTGGTTCGCGCCGCAGCGGATCCGCGAGGAGGGCGACACCCCCGACTACCGGTTCTCGCTCGCCAACGAGCGCACCTTCCTCGCCTGGATCCGGACGGCTCTGGCGCTGATCGGCGGCGGCTTCGCGGTCGACCAGTTCCTGCCGGAACTGGCGTGGGGCGTCCGTGCCGGGCTGGCGTTCGCGCTGCTGGCGGCCGGGGTGCTGTGCGCGCTGCGCGCGGTCAATCACTGGGTGCGGTGCGAGCGGGCGATGCGGCGCGGGGAGGACCTTCCGGTCTCCCGGTTCCCGACGCTGCTCGGCATCGCCGTCGCGGTCGTCGCCGTGGCGATGGCGGTGGTGGTCCTCTTCGGCTGGGAGGGCCGGTGACCACCGCGGAACGCGACCCCGGACTGCAGCCCGAGCGGACGAGGCTGGCGTGGCGGCGCACGACGCTGTCGTGCACGGTGGTGGCGCTGCTGGCGGTCAAACAGGCGTTGCACGGCGGGGTGGGCCCGGCCGGGATCCTCGCGGTGTCGCTGAGCGCGCTGGCCTGGCTGGGGTTCCTGCGGGTGGCGCATCTGCGGGTGCTCGGGCTGGGGACGGCCCGGCCCCGGCCCCTGTCGGCGCGCGGCGCGCTGGCCGCGGCGGCGTGCACGGTCGGGCTCGCGGTGTTCGCCGCCGCCATGCTGTTCTGAAGGCCGCGCCGTTCCGGCTCGGGGCCGTGGGGGGTGCCGTGGGCCAGGGCCTGGGCCGGGGCCGGGGCCTTGGGCCGGGCGTGCCGGTTCAGCCGGCCGGGGCCTCGGGGACGTCCGGGACCTCCCAGGGCACGGTGACGACGATCTTTCCCCGGGTGCGCCCCTGCTCGTTCAGCCGGTGCGCCTGCGCCGCCTCCTCCAGCGGGAACACCCGGTCCACGTGGACCGTGACGACGCCCTGTTCGGCCAGTTCGGCCAGGTGGGCGAGGTCCCCGGCGTCCGGACGCACATAGACGTAACGGCCGCCGTACGAGAAGACCTCGGCGTCCACGACGGACGCCAGCCGCCCGCCGGGCTTCAGCGCTTCGGCGGAGATCCGGAGCGTTTCGCCACCGATCGTGTCGAACGCGGCGTCGACGCCGTCGGGAGCCAGTTCCCGGAGGCGGTCGGCGAGGCCGTCCCCGTGGGCCACCGGTTCCCCGCCGAGCTGCCGGACGTGGTCGTGGTTGTGTTCGCTCGCGGTGCCGATGACGCGGGCTCCGGCGTGCCGGGCGAGCTGGACGGCGAACGAGCCGACGCCGCCCGCCGCGGCGTGGACGAGTACCGTGTCGCCGCTCTGGACCTTCAGGGCGCGGTGCAGCACCTGGTAGGCGGTGAGACCGGCCAGCGGCAGGCCCGCCGCGGCCTCGAAGCTCAGGTTCCGGGGCTTGCGGGCGAGGGCCCGCACGGGGGCGGCGACGTACTCGGCGAGCGTGCCGCGGCAGAGGAAGTCCTCCCGGGCGTAGCCGATGACCTCGTCGCCGACCGCGAACTCCTCGACGCCGATGCCGGGCTGGACCACGACGCCGGACACGTCCCAGCCGGGGATCACCGGGAACACGGCGTCCAGGACGGGGTCGAGGTGCCCCTCGCGGGCCTTCCAGTCGACCGGGTTGACCGCCGCGGCCCGCACCTTCACCAGGACCGTGTCCGGGCCGACCTTGGGGTCGGGCCGCTCCCCGTACTCCAGGACCTCGGCCCCGCCGTACCTGCTGTAGCTGATCGCCTTCATGTACCGACCGTCGGTGCGGGCCGGGGCGCCCGCAACTCGGGCCGCCGGGACGGCCCCGGCCGGGCCGTCACCAGCGCGGGATCGCGGGGGTCCGCCAGCCGGGCTCGGCCTTGCGCATCGCGGCCGCGTCGTCGCGCTCGCGCATGGTGCCGTCGTCCTCCAGCCAGCGGCGGTGCAGCACGGCCAGGCGGTCGTGGTCGAGTTCCACGCCGAGGCCGGGGGCGTCGGACACGGTCAGCCGGCCGTCCTCGAAGACGTGGCGGGTGGTGATGACGTCCTCGGTCTGCCAGGGGTAGTGGCTGTCGCAGGCGTAGTCGAGGTTGGGGACGGTGGCGGCGACGTGGGTCATCGCGGCCAGGCTGATGCCGAGGTGGGTGTTGGAGTGCATGGAGAGCCCGACGCCGAAGGTGCGGCAGATCCCGGCGAGTTCGCGGGTGCGGTGCAGCCCGCCCCAGTAGTGGTGGTCGGAGAGGACCACCTGCACGGCGTCGCGGGCGAAGGCGTCCGGGAGCTCGGCGAGGGTGGTCACGCACATGTTGGTGGCGAGCGGTACGTCGGTGGCCGCGGCGACCTCGGCCATCGCGTCGGTGCCGGTCGCCGGGTCCTCCAGGTACTCCAGCACGCCCTTCAGCTGCCCGGCGACGTACAGCGAGGTCTCGACGGACCAGGCGCCGTTGGGGTCCAGGCGCAGCGGACGGCCGGGGAACTCCTCGGCCAGGGCGCGGATCGCGGCGATCTCCCGGTCGGGTTCGAAGACGCCGCCCTTGAGCTTGAAGGAGGAGAAGCCGTGCTCGCGGGCGAAGCGCCGGGCCTGGGCGACGACGCCGGCCGGGTCGAGGGCGGCGCCCCAGTCGTCCTGCTCCCCGCCCTCGGGGTGTGCGGCCCAGCGGTGGAAGAGATAGGCGCTGTACTCGACGCGGTCGCGGACCTTCCCGCCGAGCAGGGCGTGCACGGGGAGGCCGAGGGCCCTGCCCAGTGCGTCCAGGCAGGCGACCTCGAAGCCGGAGACGACGGAGAGCCGGAGCTTGTCGGCGGTCTGGACGCCGCGCAGTCCGCCCGCCTCGACCCGGTCGTCGGTCGCGCGTGAATCACCGCACACCTCGTCGGCCAGGGCGAACAGGCCGTTCACATCGCTGACCGGGCGTCCGACGAGTGCGGTGGCGAGCGGCTGCGCGAGGTCGAGGTACCTGCCGTCCCCGTACGTCTCCCCGATCCCCGTGACGCCCTCTCGGGTGACGACCTCCACGACGAGGCGGGGGGTGTAGGGCTGGTGGACGCCCTGGGTGTTGAGCAGGGGCGGGTCGGCGATCAGGATCGGGGTCAGCCGGACTTCGTCGATCAGCAGCTCTGTATTCATACGTGAACTCTATTCAGGGATGCGACCGAACACCAGACTCCGGCCCGATCCGCACCGGAGTCGGGGCGCCGGTTTCCGGGAGCCCCCTGGACGACATACCGACTGGTCGGCATCATGAGCAGCGACCGTCTTTCACCCGGAGGTGCGCACGATGAGCCCAGTCCACCCGCCAGGTCTCGACCTCGACCGGCTGCGCGGACACCTCGACCGCGAGCGGCCGGGGCTGGTGAGCGGACCGCTCGAAGCCCGGGTCGTCGAGGGCGGCCGGTCGAACCTGACGTACGTCGTCACGGACGGCACCGGCCGCTGGGTCGTCCGCAGGCCCCCGCTGGGTCATGTGCTGGCCACCGCGCACGACATGAAGCGGGAGCACCGGGTGATCACCGCGCTCCACCCGACGGCCGTGCCGGTGCCCGAGCCGGTGCTGCTCTGCGAGGACGACACGGTGATCGGGTCGCCCTTCTACGTCATGGAGTACGTCGAGGGCACCCCGTACCGAAGCGCCGAGCAGCTCGCCCCGCTGGGCGCCGAACGCACCCGTGCGGCCGTGCTCGGCCTCGTCGACACCCTGGTCGATCTGCACGCGGTGGACCCGCAGGCCGTCGGGCTGGGCGACTTCGGGCGGCCCGAGGGCTTCCTCGACCGGCAGCTGCGCCGCTGGGGCAAGCAGCTGGACGCCTCGCGCAATCGCGAACTGCCCGGCATCGACGAACTGCACGCCGCGCTCGGGCGCGCGCTGCCCGGTTCGCCCGCGCCCACCGTCGTGCACGGCGACTACCGCCTGGACAACGTCCTGATCGGTGCCGACGACCGGATCGAGGCCGTCCTCGACTGGGAGATGTCGACGCTCGGCGACCCGCTGACCGATCTCGGGCTGCTGGTGATGTACAGCTCCGACCTCGGCCTGGCGGACTCCCCCGTCTCCACCACCAGCGGCGCGGCGGGCCACCCCTCGCCCGCCGAACTGATCGAGCGCTACGCCGCCCGCTCCGGCCGGGACGCCTCGGCCATCTCCTGGTACACGGCGTTCGCCTGGTTCAAGCTCGCCGTGATCCTGGAGGGCATCCACTACCGCTACACCCTGGGCCGGACCGTCGGCGCCGGTTTCGACCGCATCGGCGATCTCGTCCCCGTCTTCATCGAGCACGGCCTCGGCACCCTCCAGGAAGGCTGATCCCCCATGGACTTCGCATTCGACGCCCGCACCGAAGAGCTGCGCGGCCGGCTGCTCGCCTTCATGGACGAGCACGTGCACCCGGCCGAGAAGACCGCGGACGAACAGCGCGCGCTGCTGGCCTCCCCGTGGGAGACCCCACGGATCGTCGAGGACCTGAAGGCCGAGGCGCGGCGGCAGGGGCTGTGGAACCTCTTCCTCCCCGACGCGGAGTACGGGGCCGGGCTGACCAATCTCCAGTACGCCCCGCTCGCCGAGATCACCGGCCGTTCCCCGCAGTTGGCGCCGACCGCACTCAACTGCGCGGCCCCGGACACCGGGAACATGGAGGTGCTCTTCCAGTTCGGCACGGACGAGCAGAAGAAGCGGTGGCTGGAGCCGCTGCTCGCCGGGGAGATCCGCTCCGCGTTCGCGATGACGGAGCCCGAGGTGGCCTCGTCGGACGCGACGAACATCGAGACCCGGATCGTGCGCGACGGCGGTGACTACGTCGTCGACGGCCGCAAGTGGTACATCTCCGGGGCGATGAACCCGGACTGCGAGATCTTCATCGTGATGGGCAAGACCGACCCGAACGGTGCGGACATCCGCCGCCAGCAGTCGATGATCCTGGTCCCGCGCGACACCCCGGGGCTCGAAGTGCGGCGCGCCATGCAGGTGTACGGCTACGAGGACCACTACCACGGCGGCCACGCCGAGGTCGTCTTCACGAACGTGCGGGTGCCCGCCGCGAATCTGATCGGCGAGGAGGGCGGCGGCTTCGCCATCGCCCAGGCGCGGCTGGGGCCGGGCCGTATCCACCACTGCATGCGGCTGATCGGCATGGCCGAGCGGGCGATCGAGCTGATGTGCCGACGGGCGGTGTCCCGTACTGCCTTCGGCAGGCCGCTCGCCCAGCAGGGCGTCGTGCAGAACTGGATCGCGGACGCCCGGGTGACGGTGGAGCAGCTGCGGCTGCTGGTCCTGAAGACGGCGTGGCTGATGGACACGGTGGGCAACCGGGGCGCGCACACGGAGATCCAGGCCATCAAGATCGCCACCCCGCGCGCGGTGGTCGACATCCTCGACCGGGCGGTGCAGCTGCACGGCGCGGGCGGGGTCGGCCAGGACTTCCCCCTGGCCGAACTGTGGGCGGCGGCACGGACGTTGCAGCTGGCGGACGGCCCGGACGAGGTGCACCAGCGGTCACTGGCCCGGCGGGAGATCAAGCGGTACGTGCCGTAGGCGGCGCCCCGGGGACGGGCGGCGGACGCGGTACGGGGCCGGGGACGGGTCGGGGGGCGGGATACCGCCGGTCCCCTCCTCGTCCTCGGCCTCGTTCCTCTCGCCCTGCTCCCCCGTCCTCAACGGTCGTTCGGGGGCTCGTTCTCCGAGGTCCTGATCCGGTCGAGCACCGAGGTGTACCGGGAGCGCCGGTCGGGGCGGGCGCGGGCGGCGGCCTTGCGGAGGGCGGGGACCGCCGCCCCGCCCAGCTCGACGAGCCCCTCGGCCGCCGCCCCGCGCACGACGGCGTGCGGATGGGCGAGCAGTCCCGTCACGGCGGGGGCCGCGGGCTCCCAACCGGCGCGGCAGAGCGTCCGGATCGCCATCCGCACCACGTCCGGGCGGGGGTCGTCCAGCAGCGACGCGGTGTGCCGCAGGTGGGTCCGCCGGTCCAGCATCACCCGTGACGTCCGGTGCGCGCGCAGCCGGACCTCGGACCGGGGATGGGCGATCAACTCGTCGAGCAGGTCGCGGAGTCGGCCGTCCCGGTCGGTGTCCGGGCCGGGGTGCGCACCGGCCAGTTCGGTGAGGGCCCGGCAGATCTGCTCCGGGGTTCCGGTGCGGGCCAGGTCCAGCAGTCCCCGGCGGGACGGGCGGCGGGCGGGGTCGGCCGGGGCTGCGGTGCCGCGTTCACGGAGCGCCGCGAGCGCGGCCGCGTCCCGCCGCGCGGCGTCCGGGCCGCGCAGCGGACCCTCCACGAGCCGGAGCCGGTCCGCCAGTTCGTCGCGGCCTTCCGCGCGCAGGCGTCGGCAGGTCTCCGTCAGCGCGGGGGTGCGCAGCAGCGGCCGGCCGGCGAGCAGGTCGAGGAAGCCCCAGGCCCCGGCGTCGAGCCGCTCGCCCAGGGCGTCGGCCAACGCGTCGGCGGGGTAGGCGTGCAACGCCCCGGCGAGCTCAGCCCCGACCTCGGCCGGGCCGTGTTCCCACCACTCCAGCAGCAGCGGCACCAGCGGTTCCAGCTCCCACGGGTCGAGCCGCGCCGCCGCACGGGCCACCAGATCGGGCCGGACGCCGTCGCTCCGGAGTTCCGCCTCGTCGATCCCGGCCAGCGCGCGGGCCGGGCCGGTGCCGGGAGTCGGCTCGACGCGCCCGCGGAGATGGGCGCGGAGCACCGCCAGCCGGGCCGCGGGCTCGGGCCATTGTGCGAGGGCCCGTGCGGCGGTCCGCCGGCGGTCCGCCGCATCCGACTCCAGCATGGCCAGCAACCGTTCGCGCTGGGCGGCCGAGCGGGGCTGGTCGAGGTCGTCGGCGCGGACGCGCCTCGGGGGCGCCGCCGCGCGGGCGGTCCCGGTGACGGTCCACGGCGGGGCGTCGAGCGGCTGGAGGGACGTCATCCAGTCGAGCAGCACGTCCCGTGCCGCCGGGCCGTCGGCGCCCCGGTGGGCCTCGATCAGTGCGTTCAGCCGGTCCCGCGAGGGGACCGTGCCGTCGTCCCGGCGGCGGAACTCCTCCGGCCCGCCCGGGGTGCGCACCGCCTCGTCCAGTGCCGTCCGCCAGGCCCGGGTCGCGGCGGGAAGGGGGTCCGCCGCGGGCTCCGGGACGGCGAACGCCTCGCGCAGCACGGCGGTTTCGGCCCGCCAGGGGTCGGCGCCGAGCCGGGCGCCCGCGAGCGCCCGGTCGAGGTCGGCCCGGACCGGCACCGCGCCGAGGCGGCGCAGCAGCGTCAGCGTGGACCGGTGCGGCGTGGCGGGCGCGGGGCGCAGGGCCCGTACCGAGGCGATGGCGCACGGTCTCCCGGCGGCCGGCACCATCGGCGCGGCCTCCTCCAGTACGGCGATCAGGTCGTGGCGGTCCTCGTCCCGGGCGTCGGCGAGCGCGTCGAGCAGCACCCCGGCGGACCGGGCGAGGACGGTGACTTCCCCGGGGGTCCGGGGCGCGGGGCAGATCCGCAGCGCGAACCGGGTCACCTTCTGCCGGTGTGCGGGCCGGGAGGCGGCCAGGCGGAGCCAGTGGTCCAGCATCGGCCGCAGCTCGTCCGGCCGGCCGGGGCGAAGCGGCCCCGCCCGCTCGGCGATCCGCAGGGCGAGCGAGGGGTTCCAGCCCCCGGCCACCAGCGCCGCCACGTCCCGGTCCGCCGCGTCGGCCGCCGGGGGCCGCCCGGTGTCCGGTGCGGTGATCCCGTGCCGGGCCATGGCCGGTGCGAGGTCGCCCGCCTCGCCGAAGGCCGGTGCGACCCGGCCCGCCGCCACCAGGGAGAGCAGTTCGGCGGCCACCGGGGACGCCTGCTCCTCCAGTGCGAGGATCGCGCGCACGGTGAGGGCGCCGTCGAGGCCCTCCAGCAGCAGTCGGCGGGCGCGGGCGTCGGGGCCGTGCTCGGCGGCGGCGAGAAGCGTGGCCGCGCAGGCGTCGCCGAGGACCGCGCGCAGGGCCGCGAGGAGTGCGGTGCGCAGTCCGGGGTTGTCGTCGCGCCCGAGCCGGGACAGCAGCTTCGGGAGCGCCGCGGGGGTGCCCGCGCGGACCAGTGCCTCGGCCGCGGTCTTCTTGATGTTCATGTTCGGGTGGTCGAGGCATGCGGCGATCGCGGTGCTCGCCCAGTGGGCGCGGGCCCGCCCCAGGGCGTGCAGGGCCTGGCGCACGGTCTGGACGTCCCGGGCGGTGGTCAGCGCGGTCAGCGAGGCCGACAGCACCTGTGCGTCCTCGCCCGTGGCGTCGCGGGCGAGGAGGGCGATGACGTGCTTGCGCACGTGCCGGTCCCGGTGGCGCAGCAGCCGGTGCACCCGGGCGCGGGTGCCCGCCCAGGGGGCCCGGAGCAGCGCTTCGAGGAGGACCGCCCGCTCGGCGTCGGACAGTCCGGGCCGGTCCAGCAGGTCCAGCACCGTGGTGGCGACGAGGGCGTGGCCCGCCTCCCGCGCGTCCGCGGCGCCGAGCAGGCAGACCGGTCTGATCGCGCCCCGCTCGTGGAGCCTGCGGCCCAGGGCGGCCACGGCGTCCAGGACCTCCTGCGGCACCACGGGCTCACCGGCCGGCCGGCCGTGTTCCCCGGTGCGGGCGGGGGCGTCCGGAGTCCACGACGCGGCCAGGTCGGCCACGACGCGCAGCAGCAGGTCGGCGACGGCCGGGAGGGTGGCGGCGGTGCCGTGGGCCGCCACCCTGCACAGTGCCGTCACCGGTTCGTCCGGGTCCAGGTGGGAGCTCAGCAGGGCCAGTTCCCGCTCGTCGGGGCCGCCGAGTCCGGCCGCGATGCGGGGCGGCAGGCCGAGGGGGTCCAGCCGGGCGAGGAGGTCGTGGCGCTGGGCCGGGTCGTCGGTGAGCTGCCAGAGGAGTTCGAGGGCGCGCTCGCGCACGGCGCGCAGGTGGGGGGCGATCCCGCCCGGGGCCGGGACGTCCGCCGCGATTCCCAGTCCGTCCCGCAGGGCCAGTACGGTGCGGGGTCCGCCGATCGCCTCCAGGGTCTCCAGGGCCGCGGCCGGTATCGAGGGGAGCAGGGCGAGCACGGCCTCCTCGGCGTCCTCGTGGCGCAGTTCGCGGATCGCGTCGAGGAACGGCGCGGGGGCGGAGGCGGACGGGAGCAGCCGGGTGATCGCGTCCCCGACCGGCAGGTCACCGGCCCCCTGGGCGGCCAGGACCACCAGCAGGGCGAGCCGCCGGGGCCATTCCGGGTCGTCGGCCGCCGCGTCCGTCAGGACCCGGAGCGTTTCCTTCCGGGCGGTGAAGAGGACGGTCGCCACCTCGTGGGGCGGAATCGAGTGGTCGGACAGGGCGAGGCCGACGACGGCCGGGACGTCCCGGTCCTGCGGGAAGTGCCCGCGCCGGTGGAGGCCGCGCAGACAGGTCACCGCGGGTCCGCCGAGGAGCAGGGGGTCGCGCGCGGCGACGGCCGTCAGTGCGCCGATGTCCTCGCGGTCCGCCAGGTCGCCGAGCAGTTCCATGGCGCGCCGGCGAGGGGCCGGCGGGAAGCCGGGGTCGTCGACGACCTGTCGCAGCAGGTCCCGGTGGCCGTGGCGGGCGGCGGCAGCGAGGGCGGCCTCGGCGACCTCGGGCCGCTCCCGTGCGAAGTCCCCCGCAGGTCCGCTCTCCCGCCCGGCGACGAGGAACGGGGCGAGCCGTCCTCGCGGCAGCGGTTCCGTCGCCGCCCACGGTTCGGCGAGCGCGGCCAGCGCGTCGGTGACGACCCCGGCGCTGTCGGCGTCGAGCAGGCCGGTCAGGTCCTCCCGGGCCGTTGCCGGGGCCAGCAGTCCGGCGCGCAGCCCCTGCCGGACCAGTCGTACCGCCTCGGCCCGCAGCACCGGATCGGCGCAGGCCGCCAGCTCGTCCACGAGCCGGGCCGGGTGGTGCGCGGCGGTGATGTCCGTCTCCCGCACGGCCCGGTGGAGGAGTTCGCCGGGTGGCTCGTCGCGGAGCACGGCGGGCTCGTGCAGGAGGTCGGCGCGCAGCCACGCGATCCGCACCCGGGCCGGCAGGGGTCCGGCCGTGCGCCAGGACGGCCGGGGGCGCCCGCGGAGCTGGTGGCCGAGCCGCTCGTACAGCCCCGCCAGGAGGAGATCCGCCTCCGGCGGGCCCAGGAGCTCCGTCGGCAGCAGAGCGGCGAGTTCGGCCCGCTGCCCGTCGTCGGCGGGGGCGCAGGTGGTGACCCGCTCGTCGAGCAGGACCAGCCCCAGATGGCGCAGGGCGGGGTCCTCGTGCCGGACCAGCTGCCCCAGGGTGTCCGGTGGGAGGTCCCGTACGTCCGGGAGCCCGGACCGTACGTCCGGGAGTCGGGACAGCGGGCCGGCGCCGGCCCGGTCCACGGCGTCGTGGAGGTGTGCGTCGGCCGGTTTCCGCATCGTCGGATGCTAGCCGGGGCGGTTCGGCCCCCACCAACGAGATTCGGCCCCGGGCCCGGTTACCGGAGGCCACGCGCCCGGTCGCCGGAGGCTGCGCACCCGGTCGCCGAAGGCCACGCGCCCGGTCGCCGGAGGCTGCGCACCCGGTCGCCGAAGGCCGCGCGCCCGGTCGCCGGACGTGCCCCGCCCCCGCGACAGGCCCTCAGTAGCCGCCGGACCCCACGTGGTCCGCCAGGGCCAGGTCGCGGGCGAAGGCCCGCACCCGCAGCAGGCACCGGGCGACGAGACGGACGAAGGGGCGGTGGCGCGGGCCGTAGGCCGCGGTCCAGAGTGCCGGGACGTGCGCGGACGGCTGGATATGGGTCATACATCCAGCCTCGCTCCGCAATTGTGATCGGTCCAACAGATGGATCAGCTGGCTGCCATCGATAGCATCGATGGATGGAGATACGCCAACTCCGCCACTTCATGGCGGTGGTTGCGCACGGCAGTTTCACCGCCGCCGCACGGGCCGAGCTGATCGTGCAGTCCGCGCTGAGCGCCTCCGTGCGCAACCTCGAACGGGAGCTGGGCGCCGAGCTGTTCGACCGGACCGGCCGACGGGTGGTCCTCACCGGGGCGGGCCGGGCGCTGCTGCCCGAGGCCCGGTCGGTACTGGCCGGGACCCGGGCCGCGCGGGAGGCGGTGGCGGCCGTGTCGGGGCTGACGACCGGCCGGTTGAGGCTCGGCACGATCCAGACCCTGACCTGCGTGGACCTGGCGGCCGAGCTGGCCTCGTACCACCGGCTGTGGCCGGGGGTGCAGATCTCGTTGCGCGAGGCGACGACGCCGGAGCTGGTCGCGGGGCTCCGGGCCGGTGAGCTGGACCTCGCCTATCTCGCCCCGGACGCGGCCGAACTCCCCGACGGCATCGCCGGGTTCGCGACCTGGCACGAGGACCTGGTGCTGATCACCGCGCCGGGCCACCGGCTGGCGACCGCCGGGCGCACCCTGATCAAGGACCTCGCCGACGAGCCGTTCGTGGACTTCCGCGCGGGCACGGGTCTGGAGACGGCGGTACGGAGACTGGCCGCGCACTGCGGCCTCGAACGCCGGATCACCTGCGACGTCACCCAGATCCGGCTGCTCGTCGATCTCGTACGGGCCGGCATCGGGGTGGCGATCGTGCCGCGGCGGATCGGGGAGGACGCGGGGCTGCCGTGCGTGAGCATCCGCCAGCCGGAACCCGGCCGGACGGTGGTCCTCGCGGGGCGGGCGCCCCGCCCCCGCAATCCGGCCGCGGAGGCCCTCCTCGACCGGCTGACCGGCCCGGACCACGGCGGGGGACGCGCTCCGGCCCCCAACGCGATGTCCGTTTCCCGCCGGTACGGGGACGGGGCGCCGTCGATGCTGGAGCCATGACGACATTCCACGAAACGCGGGCCGTCGCACCCGCCGTACTGAAGCAACTGCGCGAACAGGACGACGCCGGTGTCGCCCGCCACCCCGTCACCGACCCGGAGGGCGGCGCTCCGCTCCGCTGCTGTCTGCGGCACAGCGAGGCCGGTGAGCGGATCGTCCTCGTCTCGTACGCGCCGTTGCGCCGCTGGGCGGCCGAGACGGGGGCCGAGCCCGGCCCGTACGACGAACGCGGTCCCGTCTTCATCCACGCCGAGGAGTGCGAGGGGCAGACCACCGGCCCCGGCTATCCGGCCTCGATGCACGGCGCCCGCCGGGTGCTGCGCGCCTACGACGCCCGGGGGCACATCCTCGGGGGAACGCTGGTGGAGATCCCCGTGGAGCGGGCCGCCGAGGTGGACGACGTGCTGCGCGGTGTCTTCGCCGACCCGGCGGTGGCGCTGGTGCACGTGCGCGCGGTGGAGTTCGGCTGCTTCATGGCCGAGGTCCGCCGCCGGTGACCGGACCGGGGCGCCGGGGGGCCAGAAGCCGTGGAGCCGGGGCCGTACGGGCCCACCGCGCGGCGGACTCCGGCCCCGGCTCCGGTGTCAGGGGCGCAGCGCGCGCAGCAGCAGGTCGGCCAGGTGGTCGGCGACCTCCTGGCGGCCCAGCGGGCCGTCGGGCCGGTACCAGGTGGACAGGTGGTGGACCGAGCCGAAGTGGTAGTCGACGACCAGGTCCGCCGGGGTGGCCGTGGAGAACACCCCGCTGCGCTGGCCCTCCTCCACCAGGGCCCGGAAGCGCTCGTGGTAGCGGCGCCGTTCCGCCCGCACCTGCTTGTTCTTCTCCGGGCTCAGGTGGTGCATGGAGCGGAAGAAGATCGAGGCGTCGTCGAGGTTCTCGATGGTGGTGACGACCACGTCTGCGGCGGCGTCGCGCAGCCGCTGCTCGACGGGGGCGTCGGCCTCGGCGAAGGCGTCGAGGCGTTCCTGCTGGAGCCGGAGCACCCGGGAGTAGACCTCCTGGAGGAGGTCCTCCTTGGAACCGAAGTAGTGGTAGAGCGCGCCCTTGGTGACGCCCGCGGCCTCGACGATCTCCTGGACCGAGGTGCGGTCGTAGCCCTGCTCGGCGAAGAGCCGGGTGGCGGCGGCCAGCAGTCGCTGGGGGACGGGGGTCGCGTCCCCGTCCGTCGCCTTGGCCATTGCCGCCACCTTCCTTCCGTACCGTGTCTGATCCGTGCGGGTTTCCGCGTCCCGGGGCGAACCGGTCTACCGGGGGGAACGCAGTTCCCGCCTGAGGATCTTCCCACTCGCCGTCTTCGGCAGCTCGGTCAGGATCTCCACCTCGCGCGGGTACTTGTACGCGGCGAGCCGTTCCCGGCAGTACGCGCTCAGCTCCTCGGGTCCGGCCGACGCGCCGGGCCGGAGGCTGACGCAGGCGCGGACGGTTTCGCCCCGGTAGGGGTCGGGGACGCCGACGACGGCCGCCTCCCGGACCGCCGGGTGGGTGTACAGGACGTCCTCCACCTCGCGCGGCCAGACCTTGAAGCCGGAGGCGTTGATCATGTCCTTCTTGCGGTCGACGACGTAGAGCCAGCCCGCACCGTCCATGAAGCCGATGTCGCCGGTGCGCAGTTCGCCGTCCGGGAAGGCGGCGGCGGTGGCCTCGGGCATCCGCCAGTAGCCGGAGACGACCTGGGGGCCGCGGACGGCGATCTCGCCCAGCTCGCCGAAGGGCACCTCCTCGCCGTTCTCGTCGAGGATCCTGACCACCGTGTCGGGGCCGGGGACGCCGACGGAGAGCGTCCCGGAGGCCGGGTCGACGGGTGCCTCCCGTTCCGGTGGCACGGAGGCGCAGGGGGCGGTGCACTCGGTGAGGCCGTAGCCGTTGCGGATGTACGGGCCGAAGCCCGCCCGGAACTTCTCGACGAGCGCGGGCGGCAGTGGTGCGCCGCCGGAGGAGATCACCGCGAAGGAGGCGAAGTGCTCGGGGGTGGCGTCGGGGTGGGCGGCCAGTGCCATGAAGGCGGTCGAGGGGCCCACGGTGTAGGCGGGGCGGTGTTCGGCGAAGGCTTCGAGCACGACGCCGGGGTGGAAGCGGTACGCGAGCACGAGGGTGCCCGCGTTGGCGAGACAGACGGCCAGCTGGCACACCATGCCCGTGATGTGGAAGAGCGGGGCGAGCACGAAGTACGAGGAACCCTCGGCAACGGGGTGCCCGGTGCGCTGCCGCTCGACGTTGATCATGATGTTGCCGTGGGAGTTCATGGCGCCCTTGGGGGTGCCGCTGGTCCCGGAGGTGTAGCTGATCAGCGCGGTGTCGGCGGAGGCTGGTTCGCGTCCCCCGGGGGCTTCGAGGCCCTGCCGGGCGACGGCGACCAGGTCGGCGGCGTCCTCGGGCACCGGCAGCCGCTCGAAGCCGAGCACGCGTTCGTCGTCGCGGGTCTGGAGGTCCAGCTCACTGGTGGTGAGGGCGATCCGTACGCTCGGGGCTTCGGCCGCGGTCTCCCGCAGATACGCCTCCCAGGTCCGGTCCGCGCAGATCACCGCGGTGGCCTCGGCGTCCTTCAGTACGTGGCCGACCTCGCCGGACTTGTACATGGGGTTGAGCGGGACGACCGTGGCCCCCGCTTTCCAGGCGCCGAGCAGCGCGAGCACGAACTGCGGGGTGTTCTGCAGCATGATCGCGACCCGGTCGCCGCGCTCCAGGCCCGCGGCGGCGAGGTGGCCGGCCACCGAGTCGGAGAGCGCGTCGGTGTCGCGGTAGCTCAGGCGCCCGTCGAAGTAGGCGAGCGCGGTGCGGTCGGGGCCGCGGGCCGCGGCGGCGCGGAAGGCGTGGAGCAGGGTCTCGGCGGGGTGGACGGGGGCCCGCTGGGCCTCGCTGAGCAGCGCCCTCCAGGGCTTCGCCGCGTAGCCGGACTCGCTCATGCGCGGGTCTCCTCCCACTTGCGCTGAAGGTGGTTCATGCTGCCCAGCCAGTGCTCGGTGTCCTCGGCGCGGGCCCGGTAGTACCCGGCGACCTCGGGGTGCGGCAGGACGAGGAAGCGGTCCTCGGCCATGGCGTCGAAGAGCGCGTCGGCGACCGCCCCGGGCTCGATGGCGCCGGGGGCGAGGACGAGTTCGCCCGCCGATCCGGCGGCGGCGAGCATGTCCGTGCGTACGCCCTGCGGGCAGATCGCGTGGACCTTGATGCCGCGGTGGCGGTAGGTGAGGGAGAGCCACTCGGCGAAGGCGACGGCGCCGTGCTTGGTGACGCTGTACGGGGCGGCGCCGATCATCGTCAGCAGTCCGGCGGCGGAGGCGGTCGAGACGAACCGCCCGCTGCCGCGCTCCAGCCAGTGGGGCAGCAGGGCCCTGGCGGCACGGACGTGGGCCATCACGTTGACGTCCCAGGCCGCGGCCCAGACCTCCTCGTCGGCGAGGACGTCGCCGGGCGAGGCGAGGCCGGCGTTGGCGCAGTAGATGTCGACGGTGCCGTCGAGGGCGTCCCTGGCCTCGTCCACGATCCGCGAGGCGTCACCGGCGACGGCGACGGCACCGATCTCCTCGGCCAGCGGCCCGATCCCGGCCCCGTCGAGGTCGTTGACCACGACCCGCGCGCCCTCCTCGGCGAACCGGCGGGCCAGCGCGGCGCCGATACCGCCTCCGGCCCCCGTGACCACCACGCCCGCGCCCCGCACCGTGCCACCCATCGGACCCGCCTCTCTCCGCAGACTTCATCGGCAGACTAACCGGTCGGTATGTCGAAGCGGAAGGGGTCGGCACGACGGGGCGGAGGGGGCCGACACGTCGGAGCGGAGGGGATTGGCACCGTTCTGCAGGCACACCCGTCACACCTGTCACGTCCGGCTCATTCCGTATGGCCTGAACGCGCGCTAGCGTGCGTGACCATGACAGAGGTCGCGATCATGGAGGTAGCCGAATGAGCCTGTCCAGACGTGGTTTGCTGGCCGCCGGTGGTGCGGTGGGGGCGCTTGCGGCCACGGCCGCCGGGACCGGGGCCGCGCATGCCGCCCCCGCGCCGGGCCGGGGACGCAACCGGGTCCTCACCGGTTTCGACCGGCTGGCGGCGGACGGGTACTCCCTGCTGAAGGGCCAGAAGATCGGGATCGTCACCAACCCGACCGGGATCACCTCCGACGTGCGTCACGTCGTCGATGTGATGCACCCGGACGACCGGGTGGACCTGATCGCCGTCTTCGGCCCCGAGCACGGCTTCCGCGGCACCGCCCAGGCCGGTGGCTCGGAGGGCCGTTACGACGACCCGGCGACCGGACTCCCGGTCTACGACACGTACTTGAAGAGCGGTCAGCCGCTCGCCGACGTCTTCACCGCGTCCGGCGTGGACACCGTGGTCTTCGACATCCAGGACGCGGGCGCCCGCTTCTACACCTACATCTGGACGCTGTACGACTGCATGGAGGCGGCGGCGCTCGCGGGCAAGCGGTTCGTCGTCCTGGACCGGCCGAACCCGGTGAGCGGGCGGGCGGCGCTCGGGCCGGTGCTCGACCCTGCGTTCGGCACGTTCGTGGGCCGCCGGGAGATCGCGCAGGCGCACGGCATGACGGTCACCGAGCTGGCGCTGCTCTTCAACGCGGAGTTCTTCGCCGAGCGCCCGGTCGACCTGCGCATCGTGAAGATGTCCGGCTGGCGGCGCTCGGACTTCTTCGACGGGACCGGGCTGCCGTGGGTGCCGCCGAGCCCCAACATGCCGACGCCCGACACCGCCCTGGTCTACTCGGGGACCTGCCTGTTCGAGGGCACCAACCTCTCCGAGGGGCGCGGCACCACCCGGCCGTTCGAGCTGCTCGGCGCGGAGGGCATCGACCACCGCTGGGCGGCGGCGGCGAACGCGCTCGACCTGCCCGGGGTCGCGTTCCGCGAGGCGTACTTCGCGCCGACGTTCTCCAAGTTCCAGGGCAAGACGGTCGGCGGTGTGCAGCTGCACGTCCACGACCGCGAGGTCTTCGACCCGGTGCGCACCGGGATCGCGCTGCTGGTGACGGCGAAGCGGACCTGGAGCGGGTTCGCCTGGCGGTCCGACAACTGGATCGACAAGCTCACCGGCAACACCCGGGTCCGCACGATGATCGACGCGGGCGCGGACACGGACGAGGTCGTGGGCGCGTGGTCGAAGGACCTCGCCGCGTTCCGGGCCGTGCGCAAGCGGTACCTCCAGTACCGGTGAGACGGGCCGGGCGGGCCCCCGAATCGGGCCCGCCCGGCGCGGGGCTCCGGCCCCCTACCGGTGGGCGGGGAACTCCACCACCTGCTGGTACGTCGGCCGGTTCTGCCAGTGGACGGCCTTCTGGGTGATTCCGCCCAGGGGCCGGTGGACGATCGAGTCCGAGCACCACTGCTCGCCCGCCTTGCAGGTGTCGTCCCCGGGGTAGACCTTCGTGGCCGGTTCCGCCACGGCCTGCTTCAGGGCCGTGAGCAGCACGTCACGGCAGGCGGACCGGTCGCCGCCGCCGCAGTACGTCCTGGCCAGCGGTCCCTCGACCTTCTGTCCCAGGACCTGGCGCAGGTCCTTGTCCACGAAGCCCCACCAGCCGTACTGGAACGCCGAGCCGCTGTGCGCGCCGCTCGGGCCGTGGCTGGCCGCCGGGGACTCGTCGGTGGCGAGGTTGGCGGTCAGCGCTCCGTACAGGTCGCTGCCGAGCCCCGGCCCGAACTCCGCCTCGACCAGCTTCGGCCACCACGCGTCCATGATCCGTACCGCGTCGGCGTGGGTGTACGCGTGCGACCCCGGGCTGCTCTCCCGGCGCTGCGAGCCGGCCGCCCGCCAGGACTCCAACTGCTGCACGGCGGCGTTCAGTTCCGGGTCGGTGACCGGCTGGGAGCGGATCACCTTCAGCAGTTCGGGCAGCAGCTGCTCGCCGCGCAGGTCGGTGACCGCGGCCTCGGCCATGGCCCGGGTCAGGGACGCCCGGGTCACCCCGCCCTCCTCGACGAGCTTCGCCACCCGGTCGTCCAGCAGATCGCCGCGGTGCACCGCGCCGAACCCGAAGCCCGCGGAGGCGTACCCCTCGGCCTGCCGGTTGTTCCAGGAGACGTAGTAGTCCTGGCCGGTGGAGTGCGGGTGCTCGGCGAACGCGGTGTAATCGGCGGTGTTGGCGGCCGGGTCGTAGCCCTGCCACTCGTAGGGCCGCTCGGCCTTCACCGGCAGTGCCGGGTCGACCCCCGCCGCGCGCACCGGGTTCATGCCGCTGTTGTAGTAGGCGGCGGTGCGGGAGTCCGCGTAGAACCAGTTGAACGCGTAGTCGATGTTGCTCGCCGCCCGCTGGAAGGAGGCGGCGTCCTTGACGTAGTCCGGGTCGTTGAACATCTGGAAGCCGATGATCGAGTCGGCCTCGTGGCGGTAGGTGGTGCGCAGCGAGGTGTACGCGACGGGCTTGCCGTCGATGGTGGCGCGGTGGGTGACGATGCCGTAGTCCGTGCGCCGCACCTGCATCCGGTAGGAACCGGCCGCCGTGGAGTCGGCGACGGTCGGCTTCCAGGAGTTGGTGTGCGACAGCGTCTCCATGGCGGTGCAGGTGCCCCGGTTCAGGTAGTGCGTGGACTCCTTGGTGGGCGTGGTGCCGTCGGGCTCGCACAGTTCGACGGCGTAGGTGTCGGTGATGTCCTGGCCGGCCGAGGTGGCGCTCCAGGCGTAGTCCTGGCCGCGGCCCATCTGGACGTACATGCCGACCCCGGCGAAGGAGACGCCGCGGGCGCTGATGCCGGGCCCCTGGAGTTCCTGGAGCATCATCAGCTGCGGGGCGAAGTAGCCGGTCTGCGGCCCGAACACGGCGATCGGGTTGCCGCTCGCCGTGTGCTTCCCGGAGACCAGCAGGGCGTTGGACATGCCGCGCTTCTGGGCGCCGGGGCCCGATCCGGGCAGCGAGCCCTCGGGGATGACGCCGTCGTCGTGGATGCCCTGGGCCTTCTTGAGCCCGGCCGGTGCCTCGACGGGCGCCTTCCGGTCGGTGCCCGCGGAGCCGGTGCGGTCGTGGATGAGGGGTTCGGCCGTGACGGACCCGGCGTCGGGGAGCGCGGTGCCACGGGCCTGGTCGGGCTTGCGGGCGTACGGGAACGACGTGCCGTCGTGGACCGTCAGCACGGCCTCGGGGTCCTCGCGCTGACGGAAGGACTCCCAGACCTCGGTGCCCTCGGCGACGCCGTACTTCTGCTGTGCGGCGAGCAGGGAGAGCGCCGCCTGCACCTCGCCGCCGCCCCCGCCGCCGAACTGGCCGCCGACCACGGAGGCGATGGAGATCAGGTCGGTCAGCTCGAACGGCTGGATCTCCCCCACGTTGGTGATGGCGTCGATCTTGCCGGTGAGGACGTACTCGCCCGGGAAGTAGCGGCCGTTCTTGGACTTCTCGCGGTACGCGTTGATGCCGTCGACGTACGCCTGGGCGTCGGCCATGGCCTGTTCGCCGCGGGCGCCCTCGTGGGTCCTGATGTACTCGACCTGGGCTTCCAGGTCGGCCTCGGTGTACGGGGCCTGCGGCCAGAACTGCTGCTCCAGGCCCTGGTTGGCGAGCGCGCCGCCGGCGAACGAGGTCAGCTCGCCGCGCCCGATGTGCCGGAAGAGGTCCATCAGCCACAACCGGTCCTGCCCGGCCGCGTACCCGGCCCCGAATTCGGTGCCGTAGCGGGTGGTGCCCTTGATGTGCGGGACGCCGGACGCCTTGTCGCGGGTGATCGTGACGTCGGCGCGCGGCGAGACGACGGACTCGACCTGGCCCTCCGGCACGCCGAACGAGGCGTCGTTGAAGAATTCGGTGAGCTTCTGGTCGGTGAGGCCGGTGTGTCCGGCCACCAGGCCGTTGTAGCGGTCGAGTTGGTCGTCGCTGTGGGCGGGGTGCGTGCCGAACGTCTTGTTGCCGAGGATCTCGACGAGGGTGGCGTTGCCGTTCTCGCCGGGCGGCAGGATGTCGTCGCACTGTCCCTGGCAGTGGTCGACGACGGGGGCGGGTTCCGCGGCGACCGCGCCGGACTGCGGCGAGACCGCGAGCAGAGCGGCGCCGAGTGAGAGGACCGCCGTGACGGTGGCGGCTCTGAGCTTGACGGTGCGTGGGGGCATGAGCGCTCCTCCGAGTGGCCTGTGGGCCGGAGGTTACTGGCGGTAGGCCCCGTCGGTAAGATGAGCAACCGTCACATTTTCTGAATCATCACATGCATTCTCCTCCCCCGGCCGCGCGCCGCCGTGCCCCTCCCGCCGGACACCTCTTCGCCGTCCCGGGATCCAAATCGGGGGGCCGTACGTCAACTCATTGACACCGAAGTACGACGACGGCGAAGTACGAGCGACGGAGGTGGCAGTGCAGTGGCCGGATTCAGGAGTCTTGCGAGACAGGTCCGCGACCCGCGGAGCGACCTGGCACTGCGGCGGTATTCGCTGCGCAAGTGCCTGGAGAGGTTCGCCCCGTACGGGCACCGGGCGACCTGGGACCATCTGTGCGCCCGGCACGGCATCGAGCCCGAGGACCGGTCCCCCGACCCGGCGCGGCTGATCCGCGCGCTGGAGGAGCTGGAGGCGGCACGGGCGGTCTGGCTGGGCTACGAGGCGGGGTTCGCCGAGCGCCGCAGACGGGAGAAGCACGACGGACTGCGCAGACCCGGCGCGTTCGACGACTGGCACCGGCACACCTGGGGCGGCTACGGGGTCGCCCGCTGCGAGGACCCGGCGGTGCACCCGTCGGCGCCGCTCGCCGAGGTGCTGCACCGGCTGATCGCGGCCCTGGAGTCCGGGCCGGGCACGTCCTGTCCGGTATGCACGGGCACCGAGCTCCGTTGGCGGGAGGATGCCGGGGACGAGCCCGTTCCGGGGCCGGTCTGCGCGGGGTGCGGGATCGTGGTGCCGCAGCCGGCGCTCACCGCGGGGGCGCTGGCCGAGGCCCGGCGCACACGGCGGCGGGACCTCGCATCGGTGGCATGAGGTGCGCCACCCCGGCGCCGCCTCCCCGGTGGCACCCGCCCCGCCCCGAGCCCCGGCCCCCGGACCTACGACGGGCGACCGGCCGACGGGCGTTCCGGCATCAGACGCGAACCGCTGATCCGCTGGCCGGAGATGTCGTTCGGGTTGGAGAGCACACAGTTCTCCAACGACAGGCAGCCGCAGCCGATGCAGTCGGTGAGGTGGTCCCGCAGCCTGGCCAACTGCTCGATCCGCTCGTCCAGTTCGGAACGCCAGGCCGCGGACAGCCGCGCCCAGTCCTCACGGTTCGGGGTGCGTTCCTCGGGAAGCTCGGCAAGGGCGTCCCGGATGGTGGCGAGCGGGATGCCCACCCGCTGCGCCGCCCGGACGAACGCGACCCTGCGCAGCGCGTCCCTGGTGTAACGGCGTTGGTTGCCACTGGTGCGGCGGCTGCTGATCAGGCCCTTGGCCTCGTAGAAGTGCAGGGCCGAGACGGCGGCGCCGCTGCGCGCGGAGAGCTGTCCGACCGTGAGTTCGTGGAGTGTCTGTGGGATCTGGGGCACTCCTCCAACCCTACTTGCCCGCTCCCCCGCGGTCCGTCGTTGACAGGAACGCACCCGCGAACCATGCTGAGCAAGCGCTTGGACAGTGCGCCCAGGAATGGCATGGAGCTGGAAGGGCAGGGACCGGGAACATGACGGAGCCGAGGATCTTCACGTCCGCACAGGAGTTGCGCGACGGTGTGGGCGAGCAGCTGGGGCACAGCGACTGGCTGGAGGTCGACCAGAAGAGGATCGACCTCTTCGCCGAGGCCACCGGCGACCATCAGTGGATCCACGTGGACCCGGAGCGGGCCGCGTCCGGGCCATTCGGCACGACCATCGCCCACGGCTATCTCACGCTCTCACTGCTGCCGGCGCTCGTCCCGCAGGTCATGCGGGTCGAGGGCATGAAGATGGGCCTCAACTACGGGACGAACAAGGTCCGCTTCCCCTCCACCGTGCCCGTGGGCTCGCGGCTGCGCGCGAGCGCCGTCCTGAAGAACGTCGAGGAGGCCGGGGGCGGCGTGCAGGTCACCGCCGTCGTCACGGTCGAGCGCGAGGGCGGCGACAAGCCCGTGTGCGTGGCCGAGTCGGTGTCGCGCTACTACTTCTGACGGCCGTCGCCGCGCCCCCGCTCGCGGCGGCGCGGCGACCCCGGCACCGCCGGGCTACCGCGCGGCGCCGACCATGCGCAGCACGAGGCCGGCGTAGAGTTCGCCGACCTCGTCCGGCGTCCGGCTGCCCTGCGCGTTGAACCAGCGCGCCACGTCGATGCAGAGGGAGAGCACCGCGAGCGTGGTGCCCGGCACGTCGGGGACGTCGAACTCCCCCGCCCGCACCCCCTCGCCGATGATCCGGCGGACCACGGCGTCGCTCCTGCGGCGCAGGTCGACGATCTCGGCGCGGTGCTCCTCGCCGAGGGCGTCGAGCTCGTACTGGACCACGCGTGCGGTGGTGTGGCGCTCGGCGTGCCAGCGGACGAAGGACCGTACGGCCTCGGCCAGCCGCTCGGCCGCCGTGCCGCCACCGTCGGCGGCGGCCTCCAGGACGGACAGGGCCCGGTCGTGGCCGATCCGGCTGATCCGGTGGAGCAGCTCTTCCTTCGTCTTGTAGTGGATGTAGAGCGCGGCGGGACTCATCCCGGCCCGGCCCGCGATGTCACGGGTGGTGGTGGCGTGGTAGCCGCGCTCGGCAAAGGCGTCGACGGCGGCGACGAGCAGCCGCCTGGCCGCCTCGGGCGTCACCTCGGCCCACGGCTCGTCGCCGTCGAACTCCTCCGCCGTGCCCATCGCCCCTCGCCCCTCTCGTCAGCAGGACGAACACCATACCGCGAACCTGAGCAAGCGCTTAGGGCCACTCGTGCGGATCGCGCCGGGAAGGGCCCGGGACGGATCAGAGCTTCTGGAAGGGGTCGTGCTCGGCGAGGATCTTCTCCAGCCTGGCCTGGTCGACCCGGCTGACGAGCCGGCCCGCCTCCTGGCGGTCCCTGATGACCTTGGCCAGGGTGAAGCAGGAGGTGACGAGGTAGAGGACTCCGATCGCGAGGAACCCGCGGGCCCAGGCGTCGGCGTCCAGGGAGTAGATGCCGAGGGCCACCGCGCCCATCGCCACGCCGAAGGAGGCTACCGCCTGGCCGTAGAAGGCCGCGGTGCCCTGCTGTTTGACGGTTGTTGTCTCGCTCATGCCCGCCAGCATCGGGCGGAGTGGCGTGCACCACATCCGTTCCCGTACTCAGTTCGCTACTCAGACTCCCGTTCGACCGCTCGACGCCCTCACGGGTGGGCGGCCACGGATCAGAAGGCGGAGACCCCCGTCAGCGCACGACCGATGATCAGCTTCTGGATCTGGCTGGTGCCCTCGTACAGGGTCATCACCCGGGCGTCGCGCAGCAGCTTGCCGACCGGGTACTCGTCGATGTAGCCGTAGCCGCCGAAGACCTGGAGGGCGTTGTCGGCGGCGCGGACGGCGGCCTCGGAGGCGAAGAGCTTCGCCTTGGACGCGGCGGTGGCGAAGTCCTCGCCGCGGTCGACGAGGTCGGCCACCCGCCAGGTCAGCAGCCGGGCGGCGCCGACGTCCACGGCGATGTCGCTGATGAGTTCCTGGACGAGCTGGTGGCCCGCGACGGGCCGGCCGAACTGCTCGCGCCGGCTCGCGTACCCCACGGCGGCGTCGAGGGCCGCCTGGGCGATGCCGACGCAGCCGGCCGCGACCGACATCCGCCCCTTGGCCAGGGCGGACATGGCGATCGAGAAGCCCTTGCCCGCCGGGCCCAGGAGCGTCGAGGCCGGGACGCGGACGTCCTCCAGGACCAGTTCGGCGGTGGCCTGGCCGCGCAGCCCGAGCTTGCCGTGGATGATGCGGCGGGTGAGGCCGGGGGTGTCGGCGGGGACCAGGAAGGCCGATATGCCCCCGTGGCCGGGGGCGTCGCCGGTGCGGGCGAAGAGCAGCACGACATCGGCCCAGGTGCCGTTGGTGATGAACATCTTGCTGCCGTTGACGACGTACGAGTCGCCGTCCCGGACGGCCCTCGTCGTCAGGTTCCCGGCGTCCGAGCCGGTGCCGGGCCCGGTGAGGGCGAAGCAGCCGATCGCCTCGCCCGCGGTGAGCCTCGGCAGCCAGTGCCGCTTCTGCTCCTCGTCGCCCCAGGCCGCGACGGTCTTGGCGACCAGGCCCAGGGAGACGGAGACGATGCCGCGGACCGAGGAGTCGCCGCGGCCAAGCTCCTCGGTGACCAGACAGTACGCGAGGTGGTCGCCGCCCGAGCCGCCGTACTCCTCGGGGACGGTCAGGCCGAGGAAGCCGACGAAGCCCAGTTTCCGCACGATCGACCTGTCGACATTCTCGGCCCGGTCCCACTCCACGGCATGGGGGGAGATCTCCCGGGCGACGAAGTCCGCGGCGAGCCGCCTGACGGCTTCCTGCTCCTCGCCGAGCTCCAGGTTCATCCTTGACCCCCCACCTTTAATTAGCACTGCTAGTTTTTTATGCGCAGGCCCTACTATGTGCCGCATGGCCCGACCGCGCAAGCCCCTCCTCAGCAGAGACCGGATCGTCGAGACGGCGAGCGCGCTCGTGGACGCCGAGGGGCTCGACGCCGTCTCCACCCGGCGGCTCGCCGCCGAACTCGGGGTCAGCGGGCCCTCGCTCTACAACCACTTCCGCAACAAGGACGAGATCCTGGACGCGGTCGCGGACGCCGTGTCCGCCCAGGTCGACCTGTCGATGTTCGACGAGTCGGACCCCCGTGACTGGCGTGCCGCCCTGCACGACTGGGCCGTCTCCTACCGTGCGGCGCTCTCCGCGCATCCGCACATCGTCCCGGTGCTCGCCCGGGGGCCGGGCCGCCGCCCGGCCGGCCTCCGGGTCGCCGACGCGGTCTTCGGCGCGATGGTCAGGGCCGGCTGGCCGCCCGCCCAGGCGACGTACATCGGGGCCCTGATGCGTTACTTCGTCACCGGCTCGGCGCTCGGTTCGTTCGCCCGCGGCTTCGTGGACGACGAGGCGGCGTACGATCCCGCCGACTATCCGCACCTCGGCCAGGCCCATCTGCTGGCCGAGCGCGGCCGGCAGGTCGACGAGGGGGCGTTCGAGACCGGACTGCGGGCCCTGGTCGACGGCCTCTCGCTCCAGTACGGGCTGCCGGCACCCGCCGGGACGGTTCGGCAGGCGCCGAAACGTCCCTGACGCATCCTGGTGGGCATGGCACGCATGGCACACCCCGACCCGGCCGCGCCCCGGCTGGCCGCCCTGGCCGCGCTCCTCGCCGACGAGACCCGCGCCGCCTTCTGCCTCGCCCTGCTCGACGGCCGCGCCTGGACCGCTGGCGAGCTGGCCCGGTACGCCTCCGTGGCGCCGTCGACCGCCAGCGAGCACCTCGGCAGGATGGTCGCCGGCGGGCTGCTGGCCGAGGAGCGGCAAGGCCGTCACCGCTATCTGCGGCTCGCCGACGAACGCGTCGCGCACCTCGTGGAGGACCTGGCGGCCCACGCCGTTCCCGGCCCCGTCCCCGCCCGCCCGCGCTCCCTGGGCGCGGCGGGCGCCGACCGTGCGCTGGCCCGCGGACGCACCTGCTACGACCATCTCGCGGGGCGGCTCGGCCTCGCGATCGCCGACGCGATGACCGCACGGGGACTGCTCCGGCAGGACACCGGGTTCGCCCTGACCGACGACGGCCTGCGCTGGTTCGACGCACGGGGCATCGGGCTGGAGACGGGATCACGGCGTCCGCTGGCACGGAGCTGTCTGGACTGGACGGAGCGCAGGCCGCACCTGGCGGGCGTGGCGGGCGCCGCGCTGTGCCGGTACGTGCTGGAGGCCCGGTGGTGCGTACGGATCGGGTCCGGGCGCGCGGTGAAGGCCACCGCGGAGGGGGAACGGGCGCTGCGCGAGCATCTCGGCATCGACCCGCGATCGATTCGGTAGGTACCGAACGGTCGCGGCCCTACGGTCGGAGCCATGACGACGACACCCGCCCCCGCGGCGCCCCGTGACTGGCGGGCCCCCGCCGCGGCCTGCACCACCGTACTGCTGTGGGCCTCCGCCTTCGTGTCCATCCGCAGCGCGGGGGACGCCTACTCGCCCGGCGCGCTCGCCCTCGGCCGACTGCTCTCGGGCTCCCTGGCGCTGGGCACCCTGCTGGTGCTGCGGCGCGAGGGGCTGCCGCCGCGGGCCGCCCGGCCGGGCATCATCTGGTCCGGGCTGCTCTGGTTCGGCCTCTACATGGTGGCCCTCAACTGGGGCGAGCGGCAGGTGGACGCGGGCACGGCCGCGATGGTGGTGAACATCGGCCCTCTCCTGATCGCGCTGCTCGGCGCCAAGGTGCTGGGCGAGGGGCTGCCCGGCAGGCTGGTCGCGGGCATGGCCGTGTCGTTCGCGGGCGCCGTCGTGGTCGGGTTCTCGATGTCGGGGCGCGGTGGCGCGTCGGTGTTCGGCGTGGCGCTCTGCGTGCTGGCCGCGGTGGCGTACGCGGCGGGGGTGGTCCTCCAGAAGCCCGCGCTGCGGCACGGCTCCGCGCTCCAGATCACGACGTTCGGCTGTCTGGTCGGCACGGTGGCCTGTCTGCCGTTCGCCGGCACGCTGGTCTCCGAGGCCGCCCGTGCGCCCCTGTCCGCCACCCTGAACATGGTCTACCTGGGGCTCTTCCCGACCGCGCTGGCCTTCACGACCTGGGCCTACGCACTCGCCAGGACCACCGCCGGGCGGATGGGCGCCACCACCTACGCCGTGCCCGCGCTGGTGGTACTGATGTCCTGGCTGGTGCTGGACGAGGTGCCCGCGCCGCTCACCGTCGGCGGGGGCCTGCTCTGCCTGGCAGGGGTGGCGGTCTCCCGGGCGCGTACGCAGACTGGCCTGACGCGGAAGGATCCGGCACAGCCGGTGGAAGGACACCCAGATGACACGGAGCGCCAAGCGACCGAACAGCCGCGGTAGGACGACGAAGGCGGCGGCCGGGACCCGGCAGGACGCACCGGACGCCCTCGCCGAGGCGGCCCGCCACGGCGGCGCCGGGCTCGCGGGCTTCGCCGTGACCGACAGCGGCGACGACGACCCGGTCCTGGTGACGCCCGAGGGCCTGCCCCGGGACGCCTGGCGCGAGGACTACCCGTACTCCGTCAAGCTCGGCCGGAAGGCGTACGAGAAGTCCAAGCGCGCCCTGCAGATCGAGCTGCTCAAGCTCCAGCACTGGGTGAAGGACCGGGACGAACGCCTCGTCATCCTCTTCGAGGGACGTGACGCGGCGGGCAAGGGCGGCACGATCAAGCGCTTCACCGAACACCTCAATCCCCGTGGTGCGCGGGTGGTGGCGCTGGAGAAGCCGACCGAACGCGAGCGCACCCAGTGGTACTTCCAGCGGTACGCGGCCCATCTGCCGTCCGCCGGGGAGATCGTGCTGTTCGACCGGTCCTGGTACAACCGGGCGGGTGTGGAGCGGGTGATGGGGTTCTGCACCACCCGCGAGTACCTCGAATTCATGCACCAGGCGCCGGGCTTCGAGCGGATGCTCGCCCGGGACGGCATCCATCTGGTGAAGTTCTGGTTCTCGGTCTCGCGCAACGAGCAGCGCAACCGGTTCATGATCCGTCAGATCGATCCGGTGCGGCAGTGGAAGCTCAGCCCGGTCGACCTCGCCTCGCTCGACAAGTGGGACGCGTACACCGAGGCCAAGGAGCTGATGCTCTTCCACACGGACACCGCGGACGCGCCCTGGACCGTGGTGAAGAGCAACGACAAGAAGCGGGCCCGGCTGGAGGCGATCCGGCACGTGCTGCACCGCTTCGACTACCCGGACAAGGACACGGACGTGGTGGGCGAGCCCGATCCGCTGATCGTCGGCCCGGCCTCCCGGCTCTTCGAGCGGGGCGAGATGGATGCCCGGCTGCTCACCACGGAGCGTGCGGAGGCCGGGCCGACGAGCTGACGGACCGCTGAACCGACGGGCCGACGGGCTACTCGAACACCACGAGCGCGCGGCCGCCCCTGCCCGCGATCATGTTGGCGAAGGCGGCCGGGATGCCGTCCAGCCCGATCCGTTCGGTGACCATCGTGGAGAGGTCGAACCTGCCCGCCCGGATGTGGTCGGCGAGGACGGGCAGGTCCCGGGCCGGGTCGCTGTTGCCGTACACGCAGCCGGTCAGCGAGCGGCCCCAGTGGAAGATCTCCAGGGCGTTGAAGGACACCAGCTGGTCCTTGCCGCCGATGCCGACGACCGTGGTGCGGCCGCCCCGGCGGGTGGATTCCCAGGCGCCGCGGATGGTGACCGGCCGGCCGACGCACTCGATCGCGACGTCGGCCCCCTGGCCGCCGGTGAGCCCGCGGATCGCGCGCGGGGTGGTGTCGGAGGCGACGACGTAGTCGGTGGCGCCCGCCCGCCGGGCCAGCTCCTCCTTCTCCGGCGACACGTCCACGGCGACGATCTTCGAGGCGCCCGCGATCCGGGCGGACTGGAGCACCGCGAGGCCGACGCCCCCCACGCCGAACACGACGACGGACTCGCCGGCCCGGACCCGGGCGCTGTGGTGGACCGCACCGTACCCGGTGAGGACCGCGCAGCCGAGCAGGGCGGCGTCGGTGAGCGGGATGCCGTCCGGGGCGGGCAGTACGCAGTTCGCGGCGACCACGGTCTCCTGCGCGAACGCGGCCACGTTCAGCCCGGGGTGGAGTTCGGTGCCGTCGGACGTACGGGCGTGGATGCCGGCGACGCCGGCCAGGGCGTTGGCGCAGAGCCAGACCTCGCCGATCCCGCAGTGGTGGCAGCTTCCGCAGGACGGGGCCCAGTTGAGCACGACGCCGTCGCCGGGCGCGACATGGGTGACGCCCTCGCCGACCGCGACGACGGTGCCCGCGCCCTCGTGCCCGAGGACCGCGGGGACGGGCACCCGCATGGTGCCGTCGGACAGCGAGAGGTCGGAGTGGCAGACGCCCGCGGCGGCGAGCGCGACCCGCACCCGGCCGGGGCCGGGCTCCGGGAGTTCGATGTCGGTGATCTCCAGCGGAGCTGAGACGGCGGGCAGTACGGCGGCGCGGACCACGAACGGGCTCCTCGACGGTCGACGGGACTGGACCGGGCGGACGGTGCGGGGCGGAAGGGGGACCCGGCAGGGGTCAGAACTGGAGGGACTTGGTCTGGAGGTACTCCGCGAGCCCGTGGGAGCCGAGTTCGCGGCCGACGCCGGACTGCTTGCAGCCGCCGAACGGGGCGAGCGGGTTGAACCGGCCGCCGTTGATGTCCACCTGTCCGGTGTCCATCCGGCGGGCGAAGGCCACGGCCGTGGCCTCGTCGGCGGCCCAGACGGCGCCCGCGAGACCGTACACGGTGCCGTTGGCGATCCGCAG